>NZ_JANRHB010000029.1:7853-65115 GCF_024733855.1 Gordonia sp. GONU | reverse complement strand
CAAACCACCGAACTCCCCATACGACACCACCCGATCCCCACACCACACCGCCACCTCAGACCCCGACAACCCCACCCGCTCCGCCACCACCGAACCCACCGAACGACCACCCCACCCCAACTCCACCACCACACCCCGCGACCACGCCTCGACCGTGCCGCGCATCTCCGCGGGCATCGGATCGAGCGACGCGAGGCGCGTGGCGGGGTCGTCGGCGAAGGCCTCGAGGAGATCGACCATGCCGGACGCGATGACCTCGACGACCTCGGCGTCGACGGCAGTCAGATCCGCCTTCACGGTGAGCGACAACTCGTCCCCGTCCGGGGCCGCGATGAGCGCCAGCGGATAGTGGGTCGCGTCGGAGGTGGTCACGTCGCGGATCTCGAGTCCCGAGGTGCGCGATCCCTCCAGCACCGTTCCCGTGTCGACGGGATAGGACTCGTAGACGACCAGGGTGTCGAAGAGCGCGGCATGCCCCGTCGCCCGGGTGATCTCGCCCAGGCCGAGGAACTGGTGATCCACCAACCCGGTGCGCGACTCGTGGAGTGCTGTCACGAGATCGGCGACGGTCCGGTCCGGGTCGACGTCCGCGACGACCGGCACGGTGTTGATGAACAGGCCGATCATGGCGTCGGCGCCGTCGAGGTCGGCCGGCCTGCCGGAGACCGTCTCACCGAAGACCACGCGTTGTTCACCGGTCAGACGCGACAGCAGAATCGACCATGCCGCGTGGAGGGCCGTGCTCATCGTGCTGCCGAGTTGGCGGATCCGTTCCTCGACCCGGGCACGTGCGGCCGCATCCAGGCGGGCATCCAGCTCGTATGGACGACGCATCTCCGGGCGCGAGCGGGCGGCATGGTGGGGGGCCACCAGGGTCGGTGTGGCGTCTGCGAGAGCGTCCTGCCATGCCGCGCGGGCGGCGGCCCGGTCCCGGCGGTCGAGCCACTCGAGGTAGGACTCCATGTCGACGGACGGTGTGACCGGGGGACGGCCGAGATGCGCGGCGAGGAGATCGGCAACGAGGATCGGTCCCGACCACCCGTCGAGGATGATGTGGTGCGCGGTGATCACCACGGTGTGTGCGGGACCGGTGACGCTGCTGTGCGAGATGGCCGTGAATCGGATCAGCGGCGGCGAGTCCAGGTGGAACGCCCTGGTGCGATCTTCTTCGGCGAGTTCGGCGATGCGTACGGCCGCATCCGCGACGTCCGCACCCGTCAGGTCGATGCCGCGGAAGTCCGGGTCCGTCGCCGTGGGGTGATCGGCCGGCGGGATCACCACGACGGGCCGACCGGATGCGGTCTGGGTGAACGCGGATCGCAGGACCCGTTGCCGCGCCAGGAGTTCGCGGATCGCCGGCAGCAGCGCCGTGGGCGAGTGGTGTCCGGCGAACTCGATGATCGACTGTGTCACATAGGGATCGGTGGCAGGTGCGGTCTCGTCCACCGCTGCGGAACCGGCGAGACGTTCGGACTCGTAGAACAGTCCCTGCTGGAGGGGGGTCGGCGGCCAGATCGCCGGTGCGGTGCGGGACCGCCCGACCGAGTAGCGGTCGACGAGGTCGTCGATCTCCGTCTGGGAGAGTCCACCCCCGATGACGTCGGTCTCGCTGGGGCCTGGGTCTCCGACGGACTCCACGTACGCGGCCAGCGAGGACAGTGCCGCATCCCACCGGGTGGTGAGGTCGTCGAGGTGGTCGCGGCCGAGCACCGCCTCGGGTGCGGTGAGATCGAGCCGAAGCGTGCGTCCCCGCGTCGATGTCACCGTCCCGATGGTCGCGGTGAGCGCGGCGAGTGCCCTCATGTCGCCGCGCGCCGACGGCGGGAGGACCGGGGCGTCGCCGACCGGGAGGAATTCCGTCGCAACCGTGTTCGCAGCGTCGTCCGAACCGGCCAGGGCCCCCAGGTAATTGACGGTCACCGGTGGCAACGGGCGGTCTCGCAGTGGTGAACCGGGACGCAACCAGCGCAGGGCGCCAAAGGCGATGCCGTTGTCCGGCATGCGCTTCTGGCGGTCCTTGAGGGCCTTCAGCATCGTCGCCAGGTCGCGTGCGGATGATGTGCCGGGGTCGGGGATGTCGACGCTCACCGGCACGAAGGAGGTGAACCAGCCGACGGTCTCGCTCAGGTCGGCTCCCGGGGCGACGGACTCCTCCCGACCGTGGTTCTCCAGGAGCATCGACACTTCCGAGGCGCCGTAGCCGAGTCGACCCGCGGCCGTCCCGGTGGTGAGGGCGTGGGCGAGAGCCGCGGCGAGCACGGTGTCGGTGCGGGCGCCGAACGCGTCGGCCACCCGTAGCACGGTCTCGGTGCGCTCGGGGTCCATGATGTGGGTCGCCGAGACCATGGTCCGCAACCGGTCACGGACCGGGTCGAGCACCGCTGCGGTACCGACCGGCAGCTGGGCAGTCCACCAGCCGATCTCCTGCTCGCGGTCGGCGAGGCCGGACAACACCTCCGCCCACCGGCGGAACGACGTGCCACGAGCGGAGATGTGCGGATCGTCGCCGTTGCGGAACTGCCACCATGCGCGGGCCAGCCCGGACACGATCGTCGGCCACGACACCGCGTCGACACCGAGATGATGGATCGCGATCACCAACCGACCGACCGTCTCCCGGCCGTCACCGATCCGCACTCCCACCGCCGAGACGAGACGTCCCCGCGTCGGTGCGAGCGCGCCGAGGGCACGTCGATGTGCCTCTCGTACCGCCTCGTCGAGAGTCGGCGCCCCGGCGCTGTTCGCCGGTCGCGAGTGGTCGACGATCTCGACCACCACGTCATCGACACTGCCCTCCCCCGCGATCACGACGGGTTCGCCGGCCGCGTCGATCTGCAACGACGCGGTGAGCATCGGGTGCGCCGCCACGACCGCGACGATCACCTCGCGCAGCGCGGATTCGTCGATGTCGGCCGGCAGGGAGAGGACGGTGCTCTGGGAGAAGTCCGCGATGTCGGCGAGGTCATCCGCGAGGTCCAGCATCCAGGCCGCGGCTGGCGTCCGCCCGACGGGACCGACACCGCCGCCGGGCAGTTCGTCGAGGACCGCGTGGGGCTCGTGCCGGGACAGCTGCGCGAGATCGCGGACCGTGGCGGCGCCGAAAACGTCTCTCGGAGTAAGGGTGAAACCCGCGGCACGCATCATCGACGTCAGTCGGATCGACGCGATCGAGTCCCCGCCCAGCGCGAAGAACGAACTGGTCATCGGGACCTGTTCGACGCCGAGGACGGCGCTGACGATCCCCGCCACGACATGATCGGCGTCGGTGGCGGGCTCGGCGCCGGATTCGTCGTGCACGAGCATGTCGAACTGCGGAGCGGGAAGCGCCTTCCGGTCGAGCTTTCCCGCGCTGCTGAGGGGCGCGTCGGTCAACGCCACCCACAGGGTGGGCCGCATGTAGGCGGGCAGGGACCCCGCGACGGCCTCCCGCGCACGGCCGAGGCTATCCTCGCTCTCGGGTCCGATGAGGTAGCCGACGAGGTGTTCGGCGCCCCCCGGTACCTGGGTCAGGGTCACCGCGGCCTGCCGTACTCCGGAGACGGTCGCGAGCACCGCCTCGATCTCGCCCAGCTCGATCCGCTGGCCGCGGAGCTTGACCTGGAAGTCGCTACGGCCCAGGTATTCCAGCTCCCCGGACCGGTTGCGGCGGACCAGGTCGCCGGTGCGGTAGAGCCTGTTCCCCTGCCCGAACGGGTCGGCGACGAAGCGATCGGCGGTCAGATCGGCGCGCGCGGCGTATCCGCGGGCGAGTTGGACTCCGCCGAGATACAGCTCGCCCGCGACACCGGCCGGGACCGGCCGCAGACGGGCGTCCAGAACGAAGCTCTGGGTGTTCCAGATCGGCCGCCCGATCGGGACCACCTCGCGGTGGTCACCGAGCGTGGCGGCGGTGACCTCGACGGCGGCCTCGGTGGGACCGAAGAGGTTGTGGATCCGCACGTGAGGCAGCGCGGCACGGACCTCGCCGAGGGTGGCCGGCGCCAGCGCCTCGCCCGAACAGTAGAGATGTCGCAGACTCGGGAGCAGGCCGCCCGCGGTGTGGTCGAGGACTTCGGTGAACACCGCCAGCAGGGACGGGACGAAGTGCACGGTGGTGATGTGTTCGTCGTCGATCAACCGCGCGATGGCGTGCGGGTCGAGGTGTGCGTCGTCCGGCGCGATGACCATCCGCGCTCCGGTCATCGGCGGCGTGAACAGCTCCGGCACCGAGACGTCGAAGGTCACCGGCGTCTTCAGCAGGACGCTGCCATCCGGACCGATTCCGAATTCTTCTATGCCCCAGCGCAATCGGTTGAGCACAGCGCGGTGGGTCACCGTGACGCCCTTGGGACGCCCCGTCGACCCGGAGGTGAACAGGGTGTAGGCGGCGTGGTCCGCGAGGAGCGGCGCCCGACGCTCGGCATCGGTGACGGGCGTCGTGTCGAGATCCACCGGATTCGTGGAGTCGACCACGATGACCCGGTTCAGGAGGCCGCCGACCACTGTGATGCCCGCGGTGACGAGACCGATCTCCGCTCCCGCGATGTCGATCATGTAGCGGACCCGGTCCGCCGGCACATCGGTCGCCACCGGGACGTACTGCCCTCCCGCGGCGAGGACGGCGTGGATTGCGATGACCAGCTCGACCGACCGCGGAACGCACACGACGACGCTGTCCTCCGGACCGACGCCGGAGGCGATCAGCTCGCGGGCGAGTACCGACACGCGTGCCGCGAACTCCCGGTGTGTGACCGACCGGCCGGCGCAGCGCAGGGCGACCGCGTCCGGTGAGATCCGGGCCCCGGCGTCCGCCGCATCCACCAGCGTCTCGGGTGGCAGGCTCACCGCCTGGCCGATCGCCAGCTCGTACTGGGACCGCTCCTGCGCGTCGGTGAGGATCGGGATGTCCGCAACCGGCACGTCGGGATCGTCTGCCAGAACGGTCAGCGTCGACTGCAGCGCGGTGGCGACCATCTCCGCGGTGTCCTGGTCGAACAAGGCCTCGGCGTAGGTGACCGACCCCGCCAGCGCTCCGTCGGCGTCCTCCCAGGTACCGATCGACAGGTCGAATTTCGCTGTGGTGTCGTCGATCTCGACGAATTCGGCGACGAGGTCCCCCATGGTGGCGGCCGCCATCACCGGCTCGGCACCGGCCGTGTGTACCAGCATGACCTGGGCGAGCGGCTCGACGTTCTCCGTGCGCGGCGGGTCGACGGCGTCGACGACCCGCTCGAACGGGACCTCGGCGTGATCGAAGGCGGTCACATCGGCGAGCTTGACCCGGTCGAGCAGTGCCCCTCCGGTGAGCTGCGGGTCGACGTCGACGCGCAACACGACGGTGTTGACGAACATGCCGATGAGCTGGTCGAGAGCCCGGTGTCCGCGTCCCGCAACCGGTGTCGCGACGGCGATCTCGGTGGTCGACGTCAGACGTGCGAGCACCGCGGCCACCGCCGCGTGGATCACCATGAAGAGTGTCGCGCGTTGTTCGGAGGCGCGGCGTCGAAGCCCCGCGACCACCGGCGCCGACAACGACCACCGCACGGTCGCCGCGCGTGTATCGGGCGTGAGGGCGCGCGGACGGTCCACCGGCAACGGCAGCACGTCCGGCAGTCCCCGGAGCTGCTGCGTCCAGTAGGACAGCTGGCGCGACATCTCCGAATCCGAGTCGTCTGGTTCGCCCAGTCGATGACGTTGCCACACTGCGTAATCCGCGTACTGCAGCGTCAGAGGGAACCATCGGGGCGCGCGGTCGGTACGACGCGCGTCGTAGGCCTCGGCCACCTCGCGGGCGAGGATCGGTGCCGACTCGCCGTCGGCGGCAATGTGATGGAGCGCGATCAGGAGAACGTGGTCGACGCCGGAAGAACTGAGGATCCTCGCACGCAGAGGCAGGTCGCGGGTCACGTCGAAGGGCTGCGAGATGGTCGCGGCGATCTCCTCGGCGACCACGCTGTCCGGCTCCGCGACCCCCGAGACGACGGTGTGCCCGACCGGGACGAGGTCGGCGTGATACTCGAGCACGACCTGAAGGGGTTCGGCGGCGTCACCCGAATCGGAGCCCGCCGGGTAGATCGTGCGGAGCACTTCGTGCCGCTCGGCGACGTCGTTGATCGCGCCGTGCATCGCGTTCACGTCGAGTTCGCCGTGCAGTCGTACGACGATGGGGATCACGTATGCGGCGGAGCCGGGGTCGAACTGGTTGAGGAACCACATCCGCCGCTGGGCGTAGGACAACGGGACCTGCTCGGGCCGGGGCAGGACCCCGGGCACGGGACCCGTTGCGCGGCTGTCGAGTTCGCCGGTGTCGATCACCGACGCGAGGGCCTCGACCGTCGGCGCGTCGAAGATCACCCGCACCCCGATCTCGACACCGAGTTCGGCGCCGAGCCGTGCGACGACGCGCGTCGCGGACAGCGAGGTGCCGCCGAGGTCGAAGAACGAGTCGAGTGCGGACACGCCCGGTGCGTCGTCGGCGCCGTCCATGCCGAGGACCTCGGCGAAGACCGCGGCGACCGTGCGTTCGGTCGCGGTGCGCGGTTCGACGTGGACGCCGCGGGCGAACTCGGGTGCCGGCAGCGCGGCGCGGTCGAGTTTGCCGGTGGCGGAGAGGGGGATCTCGTCGAGCGGGACGATCGCGGTCGGCACCATGTGCGCGGGCAACTGCCGTGCGGCATGGGCTGCCAGCGCCGACACGTCGATGACCGCACCTTCGCTGTGGTGAACCCACGACACCAGCACGGTCTCGCCCGACGTCGGGTGGGCGACACCGGCGGTGGTCGAGAAGTCGACCGCTCCATGGCTTTCCAGCACGGCGTCGATCTCGCCCGTCTCGATCCGGAATCCGCGGATCTTGACCTGGAAGTCGCTGCGACCGAGGAAGTCGAGCTCCCAGCGGCCGTCCCGGCGACGGCGGCGGACGAGGTCACCGGTCCGGTACATCCGCTCGCCCGGTCGCCCGAACGGCGCGGCGACGAACCTCTCTGCGGTCAGGGCGGTGTGGTTCAGGTATCCGGCGGCCAGCGCCGGACCGACGAGGTACAGCTCGCCCGCGACGCCGGGTGGCACCGGATGCAGGCGGCCGTCGAGGACCAGCACACCGACTCCCGCGATCGGTCCGCCGATCGTGACGGGCCCGCCGGGACGCATGGCGCCGGACGCGGTCGACCAGATGGTGGCCTCGGTCGGACCGTACAGGTTGTACATGATGCGTCCGTCCGACCAGGCGCGGACGAGTTCGGGCGAGCAGGAGTCGCCGGCCACGCACACCACGCGGAGATCGGGGAACGCCTCGACGGGAACCGTGGCCAACGCACTAGGTGTGATCGTCATGTGCGAGACGGCCTCGTCGGTGATGACTGCCGCCAGCTCCCGGCCACCGGTGACGCCCGGTGGCACCACGACCAGGGTCGAGGCCGCGGCCACCGCGACCAGGGTCTCGAACACGGAGGCGTCGAACCCCGGTGCGGCGAAACGCAGTACCCGCGACGACGGGCTCAACTCGAAACGCGACCGGGCGTCGGCGACGAGATCGGCGAGCCCGCGGTGCGTCACCGCGACGCCCTTGGGACGACCGGTCGAGCCCGAGGTGAAGATGACGTAGGCCGTGTCGTCCATCCGGACGGACGGCAGCGGATCGTCGGACACGCCCGACCCCGGCGCGCGTCGCGCGCGGTCCGTCAGGTCGAGAAGATCCTCGACGACGAGCCAGGAGGTGCCGACGTCCGGCTCGCTCGGTGCGCCGGCACCGCCGACGGCATCCGCCGCCGCGCACGTCACGCCGAGCGTCGCGGCCAGTGTGCCGGTCATGTACCGGATCCGTTCGGCCGGCTGAGACGGGTCGATCAGTCCGGCCGCCGCCCCGGTCCGGGCGATCGCCCAGAAGGCCACCGTGCCGACCGACGAGCGGGGCACGGCCAGTGCCACGACCGTGCCCGGTCGTGCACCCCGCGACCGGAGTTCCGCGGCGAGCAATCGCGACGCCGCATCGAGTTCGGCGTAGGTCAGCGAGTGTTCACCGTCGGTGACGGCGACACCGTGCGGATGGTGGGCCACCGCGGAGTCGAGCAGCGCGGGCAGCGCGACCGCCGAATCCGCGAGGGCCGGAGACCTCACGAGTGCCGGGACGTCGTCGGACTCGCCGGTCGGCAGGTCACCGATCGCGGTCTCCGGTGCGTCGACGACCGACCGCGCGATGGTTTGCAGGCGATGCAGCAGGTCGGCGATGGTGTCCGCGTCGAACAATGCTGTCGCGTAGGTGATCACGACGGGCGTGTCCTCGTCGCGAGGCCGCCCCGGTGGGTCGACGACCGTCACCTGCAGATCCACCTTGGCGGTGGTGACCGGTACCTCGAGCTCGGAGACGATCAGTCCGGGTAGTTCGACGACCGGCCGTTCGGTGTTCTGAAAGGCGAGCGCGACCTGGAACAGCGGCGGGTGCGCGGTGCTGCGGGCGGTCGTGACCTCCTCCACGACCGTTTCGAACGGCACATCGGCGTGATCGAGGGCAGCGATGTCGGTCTCGCGGCAGATCTCGAGAACCGTGGCGAAGTCCGCGTCACGCCGCAACGGGGTGCGCAGCGCGAGCGTGTTCACGAACATCCCGACGAGGCTGTCGAGCTGACGCTCGCCGCGACCTTCCACCGGTGTGCCGATCACCAGATCCGCGCTGCTCCCCGACCGCAGCAGCGTGACCGCGAGAAGCGCGTGGACACACATGAACATGGTCGCGTCGTGCCGGTCGGCGAGTTCGAGCAGGCGGGACCACGTCGCGGCGTCGATCACTGCCGACAGTTCCGCTCCGCTCTCGTCCCGTACGGGCGCGCGCGGACGGTCCAAGGGCAGATCGGTGAGCTCGGGGACGCCGGCGAGCTGTGTCTTCCAGTAGGCGAGCTGACGGGCCGCGAGCGACTCGGGGTCGGCGCTGTCCCCGAGGATCTCGTGATGCCACACCGCATAGTCGACGTACTGGACGGGCAGTGGCGACCATTCCGGGGCACGACCGGCCAACCGGGCCTGGTATGCCTTGACGAAGTCCGCCACGAGCGGCGCCATCGACCCACCGTCGCCGATGATGTGATGGACGACCAGCACCAGCACCCATTCGTCGTCGGCGACCCGGATGAGCCGTGCCCGGACCGGCGCTTCGTTCTCGAGATCGAAACCGCGCGTGACGATGTCGGCGACCGTCGCGGTCACCCCGGGTGAGCCGGTACCGCGCATGTCGATCGGTGGATCCGCCCGGGCGTCGTGCCGCGCGGTATCGGGGCCGTCGATGATCTGTCGGGGAACCCCGTCACCGGCGACGAACCGCGTGCGCAACGTCTCGTGACGGACGATGAGGTCGTCGAGCGCCGCGGCCACGGCCGCTGGATCGACAGGTGTGCCCGGCGCGTCGGCGTCCGAGCGGCCTCGCAGGCGCAGGACGGCCGGGATCAGGTAGGCCGCTCCCCCTGGGTTCATCGTCTCCAGGAACCAGATCCGGCGCTGGGCCGGTGACAGCGGTAACGGCCCGGTGCGGTCCACCGGACGCAGCGGCGGCCGTGCGGGTCCCGGCTCATCGCCGTCGGCGAGTCGCTGGTCGATCACCTCGGCGAGGCCGCGGACCGTGGGCGTCGCGAAGAGGTCGCGCGCGGCCACCGTGGTCCCGAGGTCCTCGGTCGCGCGCGCCGCGACGCGGGTCGCGGTGAGTGAATTGCCGCCGAGGTCGAACAGCGAGGCGGTGACCCCGATCTCGTTCTCCCCGAGGATCTCCGCGACGAGAGCAGCCAGCCGTTCCTCGGTAGGGGTGGCGGGCGGTTCGTCGATCCCCGGGTCGTCGGTGGCGTCCGGTTCGGGCAGGAGCGTGCGGTCGAGTTTCCCGTTGACCGTGAGCGGCAGCGCGTCGAGCCACACGAACAGGGTCGGCACCATGTACTCCGGCAACGCGGCCGCGAGACGGGTCCGGACGGTGGCTTCGTCGGGTCCGTTCCCGGCGGTGGGTACGAGATAACCGACGAGATGTTCGGTGTCTCCGCGCATGCGGATGTCGGCGCCGGCCGCGTCGATGCCGTCGACCGCGGACATCGCCGACTCGACCTCGCCGAGTTCGATACGAAACCCACGCAGCTTCACCTGTCCATCGCGCCGGCCGACGAACTCGATCGATCCGTCCCGGGCGACGCCGATGTCACCGGTTCGGTACATCCGGCTGCCCGGCGGGCCGAACGGGTCGGCGACGTAACGCGTCGCCGTCAGGCCGTGGCGCCGGAGGAAACCCCGGGTCACCTGGACACCCGAGACGTACAGTTCGCCGGGCACACCGTCGGGCAGCGGCGCGAGCCGTGCGTCGAGGACGTGCACGCGGGACCCGAGAAGCGGTTGTCCGATGTCCGATGCCGTTGCGGCGTCGACGAATCCACGCGTGAGTTCGCGCCGCGTCATGTACACCGTCGTCTCCGTCGGCCCGTACATGTTGTTGAGCTGGGGCCCGGGGACGTCGGCTCCCGGCCTGGCCGGCGATCCGTCGGCGGCGCGGTCGGCCTGCCACTTCCGCACATGCTCGTAGTCGAGGAGCTCACCCGAGAAGTGGAGGCGCCGAATCGATTGCGGGAGAACCGAACCGTGCGGCGGCCGGACCGCCGCGGCGAACTGGTAGAAGGACGACGGCGTGAAGTTGACGACCGTGACGCCCTCGCGGTCGAACACCTCGACCACGTCGTCCGGCGCACGCGTGGTGGCGTGGTCGAGCACGACCAGACGGCCCCCGGCGAGGAGCGCCGCCCAGATCTCGCCCACCGACACGTCGAAGGCATACGAGTGGAACATCGACCACACGTCGTCGGGCGTGCTCTCGACCAGCGCGTCGAGCGCGACGAGCAGGGAGATCACGTTGTCGTGGGTGACCACAACGCCTTTCGGCACACCGGTCGATCCGGAGGTGTACATGACGTAGGCACTCGTATGTGCGCCGACCCGATCGGGAAGCGCCACCGGGACCGGTTCGGCCCACGCCGCCAGATCGTCGGGCGTCGAGACCCGGGCAGGCATGTCCGCCCATGCGGCGGCGGTCTCGGGGTCGGCGAGGACGAGTACCGGCGCGGCGTCGTCGACGATCGTTCGCAGCCGCGCGATGGGATGGGTGCGGTCCAGCGGCAGGTAGGCCGCGCCGGTCTTGAGCACCGCGAGCAGTGCGACGACGAGGTCGGCCGACCGTGGCATCGCCACGCCCACCAGCGATTCCGGCCCCGCTCCGGCGGCGGCCAGTGCGCGGGCGAGCCGGTCCGTCCGATCGTCGAGCTCGCGGTAGGTGATCGCCGCGCCGTCGAGATCGGTGAGCGCCACTGCGTCTGCGCGTCGGCGTGCCGACACCCGGAAGAGACCCGGGAGGGACTCGACGTCGCGCGTGCCGAGAACGTCCTCGATCCGCCGTTCGAGGTCGGCGAGGACCTCACCGGCGGTGGCCGCCAGTTGTGCCGGGGTGCTTCCGGTTCGGGGCAACAGCGCCGTGACCGTCGCGCGCACCGCCGGGGCCGGATCCACACCGCGGGCGGCCAGGGTGGTCGCTGCCGCCGTCACCCGTCGGTGCAACTCACGGAAGGTCACGGGCCCCGACGCACCGACCATCGCCTCGGCGTCGGCCGCGTGGGTCGCGGCGAAGGTGAGCCTGCGCAGCACCGTCGGCTGGTGTGTGGACCCCGCGGACGTGCGCGCCCCGACGCTGCGCGATACCGAGGTGTCCGACGTCACGCGGGGTCCGCCCGGTTCCGTCGGGGTTCACCGGTCACCGCATCGGCGCCTACGCACAGTGCGTTCGTCGCCGCGGTGCGGATGTACGCGAACACCTCGTCGATGGTGCGGTCCGCGTCGGCGAGGAGCGTGGTGACCGCGACCGTCAGCGCCTCACCCGGGTCCTCGTCCGGCACGGAGAAGGCCATGGCGACGGAGGTGGCCTCGAGGTCGGCGAAGGTCACCGACGGTGCCCCGGGGATGCCGATCACCG
Source organism: Gordonia sp. GONU (assembly GCF_024733855.1). Classification (NCBI taxonomy): domain Bacteria; kingdom Bacillati; phylum Actinomycetota; class Actinomycetes; order Mycobacteriales; family Gordoniaceae; genus Gordonia; species Gordonia sp. GONU. The sequence continues at coordinate 53,156 of NZ_JANRHB010000029.1, read as the reverse complement.
CATCGGGCACCGTCGCGGCGACTGCGGACACGAGCTCGTGGAGCGCCTGCTCCTCGTCGACGACATCCGACGACTGCCTGTCGGCCCAGATGGACAGGTCGCCGACCGGGGTGCCCGGACGGGCCGCGATGTCGTTGAGCAGGTTCCGGTAGCGCTCGACGATCCGTTCGGCACCGGCTCGGTCGAAGAGATCGGTGTCGTAGGCGATCTGGCCACCGAGTGCACCACCCCGATCCACCCCGTCCAGGTCGTCCGGGTACACCATGATCTCCAGATCGACCTTGGCCGCGATCGACGCCGGGGGCCGGACCCGGACGGACAGACCGTCGAGGCTCACCTCCGGGAAGTCGAGGTTCTGGTACGAGAGCATGACCGAGAACAACGGGTTGTGGCGGCCCCGCCGGACCGGTCCCGTCTCGGCGCGGTTCAGGTGGTCGACGATCTGGTCGAAGGCGACGTCGGCATGGGCCAGGTCGGTGACGTCCTCGGTCCGTACGCGTCGCAGAAGCTCGTCGAACGGCTCGTCGAGGCGCAGACGTGTCCAGAGCGGAACCGTGGTCGCGAGCATGCCGACCATCTCGGCCAGGGCGGGATCGTCACGGCCGGCGAACGGCGTCCCGATCACGATGTCCTCGCTTCCGGACAGACGGCCGATGAGGACCGCGAGCGCCGCGTGCATCACCACGAACTGCGTCGTGTTGTTCACACGCGCGAGATGTTTGAGAACCGTTGCGGTTTCGGGCGGGATGCTCAGATCGACGACACCTCCGCGGTGCCGGGGTTCGGTGGGCCGCGGCCGGTCCGTCGGGATCACCGCCGGTTCCCGTACCGACCCGAGGCGTCGTTCCCAGTACTCGAGTTGAGCCCGTTCCTCGGTGAGCCCACCGGGCGCCTCGGCCGCCAGCCGCTCGGCATGCCAGATCGCGTAGTCGGCGTACTGCACCCGCGGTGCGTTCACGACCGCCGTCCACGGTCCTGCCTGCCCACTGATCCGGGCACGGTAGGCCGTGGTCAGGTCGCGGGCCAAGGGCCGCAACGAACCCCCGTCGGCGTTGATGTGATGCACCACGAAGACGAGGAGGTGGCGGTCGGACGCCAGTCGCAGGATCACCGCCCGGATCGCGTTGGGGCCGGTCAGGTCGAAGCCCGGTTCGACGACGGCGGCGATCTCCTCCCCGACGCGGTCGGGGGTGGTGTCGACGAGGGCGACCCGGAATCCGCGGAGAGCATCAGCGGCCGGGATGATGACCTGAACCGGCCGCCCCTCGTGCAGCGGGTACCGCGTCCGGAGCGACTCGTGACGGGCGATCACGTCGCCGAGTGCCCCCGTCAGGGCCGGGATGTCGAGGGGCCCATCGAGTTCGAGAGTGAACCCGACGTTGTACGCCGACGACGACGGGTCGATCTGGTTGAGTGACCACAGTCCGCGCTGCACACCCGTGAGGTCGACCATGTGCGGCCGTTCCCGCGGTGTCAGGACACGTCCCGCCCCGACGGACTCGACGGTGTTCAGTGCGGCGACGAAACTCGCGACCGTCGGGTTCTCGAACAGCAGGGCGAGCGGCACCCGCCGGTCGACGTGCTGTTCGACCCGGTAGGTCACCTTGGTCGCCGACAGCGAACTGCCTCCGAGTTCGAAGAATCCGTCGTGCACGCTGACCGTCTGGAGTCCGAGGACATCGGCGAAGATCTGCGCCACTGCCGCCTCCAGACGGCTTCGGGGAGCGACGTATTCGCGAGCGGGTGAGATCTCGACGGCCGGCAGCGCACGGCGGTCGACCTTGCCGGTGCGGGTGACCGGGAACTCCTCGAGCACCTGGACGGTGTGCGGGACGAGATGTGCCGGCAGGTGGGCGACCGCGTGGTCGACGATCTGCTCGGGCGCCGGACTGCGGCCCGGCCGGCCGGTCACGTAGGACACCAGGACCGTGTCGCCGGCCGGCGTGGGCATCCCCACACTCACCGAGTGCTCGACGTCGGGGTGGGTGACGAGCACTGCGTCGACCTCCCCCGGCTCGACCCGCATGCCACGGATCTTGATCTGGAAGTCGTTGCGGCCGTGATAGATCAGCTCGCCCTCGGGTGTCCATGAGACGAGATCACCGGTGCGGTACATCCGTGTGCCGGCACCGAACGGGTCGGCGACGAACCGGCCCGCGGACAGCCCGGCGCGTCCGTGGTAGCCCCGTCCGAGCGCACGTCCGGCGAGGTAGAGCTCGCCGACGACGCCGGGCGGCACCGGTCGCAGACCCGGGTCGAGAACCCGTGCTCCGACGCCGGAGATGGGGCACCCGATGGTTACCGGCTCCGTTGCGCGCAACGGTCGGGACGCGGTCGCCCAGATCGTGGTCTCCGTGGGACCGTACAGGTTCAGCAGGCGTCGGCCATCGGCATCCCACCGAGCGACCAGTTCCGGCGGGCACTCCTCCCCCGCCACCATGATCGTCTCGACGTCCGGGACCGACGCCGGATCGATCGTCGCCAGAGCTGTCGGCGTGGCCACGGCGTGCGTGACCCGATGCCGTGCGATGACGTCCTCGAGTTCGGGTCCGGCGAACACGTCCGGCGGGCTGATCACCAGTTCCGCTCCCGCACAGATCGCGAGGATGATCTCCCAGACGGCGACGTCGAAACCCGGTGCGGCGAGCTGCAGTACACGGGACGCCGGCGTGGCCCCGAGCCGGGCCTGCTGTTCGGCGACCATCTCCGCCAGCCCCGCGTGGGTGACCGCGGCCGCCTTCGGACGTCCCGTCGATCCGGATGTGAAGAGCAGGTACGCGAGATCGTCGACACGGGTGCGACGCGTCCGGTCCGCGTCGGTGACCGGATGGTCGCGGCGACCGGCGATGTTCAGTTCCACCTCGAGGTCGTCGAGCAACCACTCCTCGACACCGAGGTCACGGACACCCGGATCACGCTGCTGCGGTGCGGCATCCGGTTCCGCGGCCCGGTCGGCGGCGACCACCGAGTCGACGGTGATCACCAGGGCGGCATCGCTGTCGGCGAGCATCGCCGCGCGGCGCTGTACCGGCAACCGCGCGTCGATGATGACGAACGCGGCCCCGCTCATGGCCACCCCGAGCATCGTGAGCACCATCCGGGGCGACCTGGGGATGCTGACGGCGACCACGTCTCCCGGCCCCAGTCCGCGGTCGGCGAGGACACGGGCGATCTGATGCGTCACGGTGGCCACTTCGGCCCAGGTCAGTCGTGCGGTACCGTTCGTGGCCTCACCAGTGAGGGCGACCGCGGCGGGGTCGGCAGTGGCGAATCCCCGGGCGATGAGCTCCGCGAGGGTCGTCTCCGGACGGGTGCCGCGGCGTGGTGCGGCGAGCTCCCGCAGCGCGTCGGGTTCGAGCAGATCGATCGCGGCCAGGACACGATCGGGCCCCGACACCATCTGGCTGAGCACCCGCCGCAGCCGGGACGCCACATCGTGGACCGTGCTCTCGTCGAAGAGATCGGTGGCGTAGGCGAATTCGACGACATAGTCGTCCGAACGCTCGGTCACCGAGACGGTGACGTCGTACTTCGCCGACGGAACCCGCGCATCGAGCAGTTCCGCCGACCCCGTCCAGTGCGACAGGTCGGTCAACTGGTCGGGCTGCACGCTCAACGCGACCTGGAACAGCGGCGAATGCGACGGCGACCGTTGCGGCGCGATGGCGTCGACGACGCGCTCGAAGGGCACGTCGGCATGACTCATGGCCCGAGCGCAACGGCGATGTGCCCCGGTGACCAGATCCCGCACGGTGTCACCGGGCCGCAGTGCGGTGCGCAGGACCACGGTGTTGACGAACATGCCGACCAGATCGGCGACGGCCGGATCGTCGCGCCCGGCAACCGCGGTACCGATGCTCACGTCGTCCACCGCGGCGAGCCTGCCCAGCGTGAGGGCCAGCGCGGACTGGAAGACCGCGAACGGGGTGACGGCCAGCGTGGTCGCCAGCCGACGGAGGTCGGCGGACAGCTCCGCGTCCAGGGTGACGTCGAGGTGGGCTCCCGCACTGGACATCACCCGCGGCCGCGGTCGGTCGGTGGGCAACTGGAGCAGATCGGGTGCTCCGTCCAGTTCCGCACGCCAGAATTCGAGACCGTCGACCAGCGCCGGTGAGGGTTGTTCAGGCGTGCCCAGGATCTCGGCGCGTTCGACCGCGATGTCGGCGTACTGCATCGGCAGCGGGGTGAACTCGGGGGACTCGCCGGCACGCCTGCTCTCGTAGGCGGTCATCAGATCCCGGAGCAACGGCCGCAACGAGTGTCCGTCGGCGGCGATGTGATGCAGCACGAGCACCACGACGTCGCCGCGGGGGTCCCCGGTGATCAGCCGGCACCGGAACGGAATCTCTTCTGCCAGGTCGAATCCCACGTCGGTGATGGCGGCGATCGCCGCTTCGAGCGGTTCCGCGGCGGAAGCCTCCCGGCGTCCCTCCGTGCTGATCCGGACAGGTTCGGAATCGAGTACGGCGCCGGCGGACGCGGTGTCGAGGATGCGTTGTTCGGGTTCGCCGTCGACGGCCGGGAACACGGTACGCAGGATCTCGTGCCGGTCGAGGACGTCGAGCGCCGCTCGACGCAGCACCGCGGGGTCCACCGCGTGGGTGAGCCGCAGCGCGCCGGACATGTTGTAGGTCGCCTCGGCGGGTGACATCCGGTTGATGAACCACAACCGGGTCTGTGCCTGGGACAACGGTATCCGTGCCGGGCGTGGCCGGTGTCGACGCTCCGTGGACACGGGCGGGGTGTCCGAGACGACGGCGCGGGATGCGAGATCGGCGAGGTCGTCGCTGTCGAAGACGTCGGTCAGGGCGATCGTCAGACCGTGCCCGATCCGGGCCCGGGACACCATGCGTGCCGCGAGGATCGAGTCAGCACCCAGGGCGAAGAGGTTGTCGGACAGGCTGATCCGTTCTCGACCCAACGCCTGGGCGACGAGGGAGACGATCGCCTTCTCAGCCGGTGTCCGCGCCTCGCGGAATTCCTTGGTGCCGGCTGTCAGGTCCGGGGCGGGCAACGACGACTGGTCCAGCTTTCCGGAGCGGGTCGTCGGGAAGGCGACGAGGAACACCACTGCGAGCGGCACCATGTGGCCGGGGAGCCGTCGGCGACAGAACGCGCGCACGGCATCCGCGTCCGGAGTGTCGGGGGTTTTCCGGAGATAGGCCACGAGCACCGGTGCCGGTCCGAGATCTCGCCGAGCCACCACGACGACCGCGTCGACGCCGGGCATCGAGGCGATCACCGACTCGACCTCGCCGAGTTCCACCCGCTGTCCGCGGATCTTCACCTGATGGTCGCCACGTCCCAGGTATTCGAGCTCTCCGTCCCGCGTCCATCTCACGAGGTCGCCGGTCCGGTACATCCGGCCGCCGGGCGCCCCCAGCGGGTCGGCCACGAAACGTGCCGTGGTCTGCGCCATCGCCCCGAGGTACCCGCTCGCGAGCTGCGGACCGACGAGGCACAGCTCTCCGGCCACTCCGGCCGGGACCGGCCGCAGGCGGCGGTCCAGTACCCGCACGACGGTGCCGGCCACGGGTCGTCCGATGGGCACGACGGTGTCGTCGGCGGTCACCCGGTGCGAGGTGACGTCGATCGCGGCCTCGGTGGGACCGTAGAGATTGACCAGGTCCGCAGACGAGCTCTGAACGAGACGTCGGGCCAGTTGCGCCGACAGTGCCTCACCCGACGTGAAGACCCAGCGCACCCGGTCGGGCAACGGCTTCGGTGCACCGGATCCCTCGCCGCTCTGGCCGACCACGTCGAGGTAGGCGTCGAGCATCGACGGGACGAAATGGACCACGGTGACCCCGGCGTCGTCGATGAGGGTGCGCAGATAGGTCGGGTCCCGGTGGCCGCCCGGTTCGGCGATCACCATCCGCGCTCCGGTCCGCAGGGGCCACAACAGCTCCCACACCGACACGTCGAAGGTCGCGGGGGTCTTGTAGAGCACCGCGTCGTCGGTGCCGAGCGGATGGTCACGCTGCATCCACGCAAGCCGGTGCCCGATGGCCGCGTGGTCGACCTCGACACCTTTGGGCACACCGGTCGAACCGGATGTGAAGATCACATACGCGGGCTGATGTGGCCACAGCGGCCCGTAGAGCGGTTGCGTCTCGGCCCGGCGCTCGGACACAGCGGTCGCGTCGATCCCACGGTCGGCGAGGAACGCGGCGTCCACGGTGAGCGCCGGCCGGACGATCGCCGCGATCGCGTGGCGCCGTTCCTCCGGCTCGGACGGATCGACCGGGACGTAGACGGCCCCGAGACCGAGTGCCGCATAGATCGAACACACCTGCTCCGGGGACCGTTCGAGGGCGACGATCACCCGGTCCCCCGGGCCGATCCCCTCGGCCGCGAAGAGCCGTGCGAATTCTCCGACGGCCCTTGACATCTCGACATAGGTCAGAGTCGAGTCCCCGAAGACGACCGCGACCCCCTCGGGTGTGGCGGCGACCTGTCGTACGAAGGGCGCCAGGATGTGTTCGTCGGCGATGTCGACCGCCGGGCCGCCGTCACCGAGGTCCTCGACCGTCGTCCGCTCACCGGGTAGGAGCAGGTCCAGCTCGGCCACCGGATGCCCCGGGGAGTCGACGAACTGCTCGAGCACATGCAGCAGACGCGCCCGGTGCATGCGCAACTCGTCGGAGTCGTACAACGCCGGATTGGCGTGGAGACCCACCTCGAGCGGCGCCTCGGGACCCGCGGCGAAGACGTTCATCACCAGGTCCTCGACGAGTCCGGCCGACAGCATGTGATAGCTGACGCGCGTTCCGTCGATCTCGATCGGCTTGTCGAAGAGCAGGAGGTTGACGAGCGGACCGAAGGATGTGCCCGTGGTGTCTCCGAACCCCGCTGCGGCGCGGATGTCCTCGGAGCGGTAACGCTGATGCCGGAGAACCGCGGTGATCTCGGAGGTGACCGCGGCCACGACATCCGCACAGGTCACCGCTCCCACGCCGTCGACGCGCAGCGGCAGCATGTTGGAGACCATGCCCATCGACTGTTTGACCCGGGCGGTCGTGCGCGCCGTCACCGGCAGACTCAGCACGATGTCGTCGGCGCCCGACATCCGGGCGAGAAAGGCGGCGAACGCCGCGGTGAGCACCGCGGCGACGGAGGCATCGAGTTCCCGGGCGCAACGCCGCAACCGGCGGTCGAGATCGGCTCCGAGCATCCCGGCCGCGACCACGGTCTCGTTGTGGATGCCGACGGTCGCCGGGTGGGTGGCCAGCGACACCCGCTCGGGCAATCCGGCCGCGCGTTCCGCCCAGAACGCACGGTCCCTGTCGTGGCGCGTGCTCTGGCGATAGGCGGCATCGTCGGCGATCACCTCGGCGAGAGTCGCCCGGCGCGGCGGGACGCGCGTCTCGGCCGCGACGGCGGCGTTGTAGCGCGCCACCGCCTCGTGAAGGCAGACGAGTGCGCCATAGCCGTCGAAGGCGACGTGGTGGCCCCTCATGTACCAATAGGTGCGGTTGTCCGCCACCCGGATGAAGGCCGCGAATCCGACCTGATCGGTCAGCAGGTCGACCGGACGCTCATGGTCCGCACGCATCCACTCGTCGGCGGCCGCGAGGGGGTCGGGCCGGTCCCGAAGGTCCACCTCGAGCACGTCGAAGGGCACCGACTCGTCGATGTACTGCATCGGCGTGCCATCCACGTCGGTGATCCGGGTGTAGGCGGTCTGCAGCTCCCGCGAACCCTCGATGACGCCACGACGGAACAACTCCCGGTCGAATGGGCGCCCGTCGTCGACGATGTCGAGGTAATGCGCGATGGTGACCGAGTGGTCGTCGTCGAGGTTCTCGGCAAACCACATGGCACGTTGAGCCGCCGTGAGATGGAGCAGGTCGACCCCCGTCGTACCGCTGCGCCCTCCCCGGCGCTCCTCCCCGTGCCCACCTTGTGGGCTCCCCTCATCGAGGGGTGATTTTTCATCCATACCTCGTCCGACACAGTCTTCGGCGAAATGGTCGTTCAACGGCGCCGCTGACCCGTCCCCCGAGGCGTTCGCCGAACAGCCACGAATCATACGCTTTACATCTCTTTTGAGATCGAAAGTGATACAGCGCATCTCGGCTCCACATGACGCTCCCTACGCTGCCGCGAACTAGTGTGACTGGTGGGACCACGGAAGTCCCACGGAGCCACTTCGTTCACTTCTGTAGCGCGACAGCAGTTACGTTGCGGTTTGGATTCGGTCGTTCGACCGACATCCGCTCGATGGAACGGATCTCCTCGCGCCCGCCATCCGCGACGGGGCAAGATTGGGCACATGAAAAGCGTGCAATTGGTCGAGGTCGGCCCCCGAGACGGCCTCCAGAACGAACAGACCCTTTTGTCGGTGGACGACAAGGTCGAGTTGATCTCCCGCAGTGTCGAAGCGGGGATCAGACGCGTCGAGGCGGTCAGCTTCGTCAACCCGAAGCGGGTGCCGCAGATGGCCGGCGCCGAAGAGGTCATGGCGCGGGTGCCGCGAGTCGACGGCGTCTCCTACATCGGACTGGTCCTCAACCGGCGAGGTCTCGACCGTGCACTCACCGCAGCCGTCGACGAGGTCAACGTCGTGGTCGTCGCGACCGAGGAGTTCAGTCAGCGGAACCAGGGCTGCAGTGTCGACGAGGGCGTCGCCGCCGCCGTCGACGTCGTGCGCGACGCTCGCGCGGCCGGTCTCCGGACGACGGTGACCATCGCCGTGTCCTTCGGCTGTCCGTTCTCCGGAGAGGTCGCACCGGAGTGGATCGGCGAGATCATCGCGCGGCTCACCGACGGTGCGGTGCCGGACGAGATCGCTCTGGCCGACACCATCGGCGTCGGCGTTCCGGCGCAGGTGCGCACGCTCGCCGATCTGGCCGCCGCGCACGCACCCGGGATTCCGCAGCGCTGGCATTTCCACAACACGCGCAACACCGGCTACGCCAATGCGCTGACCGCCCTGGATACCGGGGCCAGTGCTCTCGACGCGTCCATCGGCGGTTTCGGCGGTTGCCCCTTCGCGCCCGCGGCGACTGGCAACATCGCATCGGAGGATCTGCTGTATGCGCTCGACCGGTCGAACATCTCGACCGGTGTCGACATGTACGGACTGATCGACGCCGCGGAATGGCTGGGCAGGTCCCTGGAAAAGAGCGTCCCCGCTCTCCTCGGGCGCGCCGGAGGGTTTCCGGAGGCCCGCTGAGGCGGGGACTGGCTCGGCAGCTCGAAGCCGTCGGGCGACTAACCCGTGGTGTGCACGATCAGCACGTCGCACGCCGACTTGCGCGCCACATCGGCCGGCACCGATCCGAGCAGGCGCCCGGCGATCGAGTTCAGGCCGCGGTTACCGACGACCAGGAGATCGGCCTTCACGTCGCTCACGAGCTGGAGCAGTGCGTCGACCGGCGCGCCCTTGACGGGGCGCTGGACGATGGTGGCGGCTCCGGCCTTGGACGCGCGTTCCTTGGCGGTCCGCAGGATCTCCTCGGTCGGCGTCGAGCCGGTGACCTGGTAGGCCTCGTCCTTCAGGATGTCGGCCGCCTCCCCGGCACCGCGCTCGTTGGGGAAGTACGCGCACGCGATCACCAACTGCGCGCGTTCGCCCGCGAGTGCCCCCGCACGTTCCACCGCCTTCATCGACGACTCCGAGCCGTCGGTCCCGACGACGATGGTCTCGTATGCGCTCATCCCAACCTCCGACATGAATTCGCCTCGCTGCCCATCAGCGAGGCGTCACCTAACATTCCCCATATTGCAGGGTTCTTTCACCGGGACATTAGTTTGCCACGGCGTGTCTGTCCGCCGATCGTGGTGATCGGCACACCGTCCGGAAGCAATGGTCCCGGGGACTTAGCAGGTCACCGCCCTACTTGATGCCTGCCGCGTCCATTCCCCGCAGTTCTTTCTTCAGGTCGGCGATCTCGTCGCGCAGCCGGCCCGCCAGCTCGAACTGCAGGTCGCGGGCGGCGCTCATCATCTGATCGGTCAGCTGCGACACCAGGTCGGCGAGTTCGGCGCGCGGCATCGTCGACACGTCCCGCTTCTCGATCACGCCCGCACTGCCGGCCTTCGACACCTCGCCCTGCGCCCGGCGGCCACGGCTGGCGTTGCGGCCCGAACCGCCGACCGCGACCGCCTCGTCCTCGGCTTCGCGGTACACCTGGTCGAGGATGTCGGCGATCTTCTTGCGCAACGGCTTCGGGTCGAGACCGCGCTCCTTGTTGTAGGCGATCTGCTTCTCGCGGCGACGCTCGGTCTCGTCGATGGCATTGCGCATCGAGTCGGTGATCTTGTCGGCATACATGTGCACTTCGCCCGACACGTTGCGGGCCGCACGGCCGATGGTCTGGATCAGCGAGGTGGTGCTCCGCAGGAACCCTTCCTTGTCGGCGTCGAGGATCGCGACCAGCGACACCTCTGGGAGGTCGAGACCCTCGCGGAGGAGGTTGATGCCGACGAGGACGTCGTAGTCACCGGAGCGGAGCTGACGCAGCAACTCGACACGACGGAGTGTGTCGACCTCGGAATGCAGGTATCGCACGCGGATTCCCAGTTCCAGGAGATAGTCGGTGAGGTCTTCGGCCATCTTCTTGGTCAAGGTGGTGACGAGGACGCGTTCGTCGCGCTCGGTGCGCTGGCGGATCTCGTGGACCAGGTCGTCGATCTGCCCCTTGGTCGGTTTGACCACGACCTGCGGATCGACCAGACCGGTCGGGCGGATCACCTGCTCGACGAACTCCCCGTTCGACTGACCGAGCTCATACGGCCCCGGCGTCGCCGACAGATAGACGGTCTGACCGATGCGGTCGACGAACTCGTCCCAGGTCAGCGGCCGGTTGTCGACGGCCGACGGTAGACGGAAGCCGTACTCTACGAGATTGCGCTTGCGGGACATGTCGCCCTCGTACATGCCGCCGATCTGCGGCACGGTCACGTGCGACTCGTCGATGACCAGGAGGAAGTCGTCCGGGAAGTAGTCGATCAGCGTGGCGGGTGCACTTCCCGCCGCGCGGCCGTCGATGTGACGGGAGTAGTTCTCGATGCCGGAGCAGAACCCGACCTGGCGCATCATCTCGAGGTCGTAGGTCGTCCTCATCCGCAGGCGCTGGGCCTCGAGCAACTTGCCCTTCGCCTCGAGCTCGGCGAGCCGTTCCTCGAGTTCCTGCTCGATGGAGGCCATCGCCCGCTCCATCCGCTCCGGGCCGGCGACGTAGTGGGTGGCCGGGAAGATGCGCAGCGAGTCGACCTGTCGGACCACATCGCCGGTGAGCGGATGCAGGTAGTAGAGGGATTCCACCTCGTCGCCGAAGAACTCGATGCGTACGGCGAGCTCCTCGTAGGACGGGATGATCTCGACGGTGTCGCCCCGCACGCGGAAGCTGCCGCGGGTGAAGGCCGTGTCGTTGCGGGTGTATTGCACGTCGACGAGCAGCCGGAGCAGGGCGTCGCGGTCGATCTCCTGGCCCACCTCGAGCTCGACCGAACGGTCGAGGTAGGACTGCGGTGTACCGAGGCCGTAGATGCACGACACGGAGGCGACCACCACCACGTCGCGACGCGAGAGCAGGCTCGACGTCGCCGAGTGGCGGAGTCGTTCGACGTCGTCGTTGATCGACGAGTCCTTCTCGATGTAGGTGTCGGTCTGCGCGATGTACGCCTCGGGTTGGTAGTAGTCGTAGTACGACACGAAGTACTCGACCGCGTTGTTGGGCAGCATCTCGCGGAGTTCGTTCGCGAGTTGCGCGGCGAGTGTCTTGTTGGGTGCCATCACCAGGGTGGGGCGTTGGACCTGCTCGATGAGCCACGCGGTGGTGGCCGACTTGCCGGTACCCGTGGCACCGAGAAGCACGATGTCCTTCTCCCCGGCCTGGATCCGCTCGGTCAGATCCTTGATGGCGGCGGGCTGGTCCCCTGCGGGCTCGTACTCGCTGACCACCTCGAAACGGGCTTCGGTGCGCTCGATCTCGCCGATCGGACGGAACTCGGAGTGCGCGAGCACCGGACGTTCTGCTGCAAAAGCCATAGTGCCAGGGTAAACGCGCCGTACGACAGGAGTGTTCCCGCGCGGTCGCGGCCCCCGGGTCCGAGGCGGGACGCAGACCGGGAACAACTCCGGTTTTCGGGCTGAGTTCGGCGGCGGCCGCCACTACATTCGGGGCATGACGAGCAACAGCGGTCCGACCACCGCCGCGCCGGCCACCGCAACCCATTCGATGCACCCGCCCAAGCGGGAGGTGTTCGATGTGCCCGCCATGACGAACACCGACAACAAGGGATTCGTCCGCGAGGTCGAGGAGTACCGCGTCACCGATTACGGCCTCTACATGTCGCGCCCCGCGCCCGGTCACCCGCGGTTCGACCACCTCGAGTCGTGGCTGCTCCCAGGACTGGGGTTGCGCGCCAACATCTTTCACTATCAAGGTGGCTATCGGGCGGATCAGCGTCTGTACCTCGACATCGGGCGGTTCGCCGGACCCGACGAACGCGGCCGCTGGTACGCCCAGGACTGGTACCTCGACCTCGTCGACGTGCCGGGCTCACCGCTGGAGCTCATCGACGTCGACGAGATCTTCGAGGCGCACCGGTGCGGATTGCTCGACAACACCCGGTGCGTGGAGGCGGTCGAGATCGCGACCCGCGCGCTCGTCGGGGCGGCCGCGCACGGCAACGATGTGCAGGCGTGGCTCGACGACGCGGCCGGCGGCGTGGTGTTCTTCCGGGACCACCGGCCCGGCTACGGCCGGTAGACCCAGTCGGGTCGGGGGTCCCGGTACATCGGGGATCCCAGTAGGTCGGGGGATCTCAGTAGGTCGGGAGCACGAAGCATGCCCCGTTCCGGATGAACTGCGGCAGCTGCACTCCGGTTCCGACGTCGACGGTCCGCGTCTTGACCACGCCGTCGAGGCTCGCGGTGAGCACATGACGTCCGGGTTCGGTGGGCCGCCAGTTCGGCTTGATCTCCACGGTTGTCGGCTTGGCGTTGTAGATCGTGACCGTCCGGCCGGCGCGGGTGGACGTGATCTTCAACGTCGACTTGGCCGATTTGGGTTCACCGACGATCACCGACAGCTTGTAGGAACAACCCGTCCCGTACATGCCGTAGTTCGCCGAACCGTTCGCCGACGAGCCGTAGCCGGGCAGTGTGTCGACGGCGATCCCCTGCAGGGCTGCATTCGCCGGCGCCGCGGTCACCGCGGCGGCCGTGACCGCCGCTCCCACAGCGATACCTCCGATGACGGCTCGCACGCGATTCGAATTCCCCGGACCCCACATGTGTGCTCCTCACAGCGCATGACAGCTTGATCGTCCGCACCGCGATCGGTGCGTGTTGGCAAAGCTAACAGCGCAGAGGACGCCATGCGGCCCATTTAGGCAACATTCGTAGTCAGTTCTGCTGAACGCCTCACGCGGTCTCGACGCGTATGGTTGCGGGCCGTCCCGGGTCGCAGGACCCGTGGACGCCGGGTTCGACGGGAGCGAACCCACCGACCGCCAGGAGGTCGACCAGTTCCGCCGACGAGGCATCGTCGCGTGCGGTGATTCGCAGTTCGCTCTTCGCCGCGTCGGTGATCTCGACGGCCGTCGCCCGCTCGCCCGCGATCGCCCAGAGCCGGTTGACCAGTCGCACCGCCGGACCGTCCGGATTGGGTTCGGCCGCAACGAGTCCGGGGACCGGCTCGGCGACTCGGCGTGCACGGACGTTGGCCTCGAACGGTACGAGCCGGTCATCCCAGACCCGCGCGGCGGCGGCCGCGAGATCGTCGGCCGATCCGGAATTGTCGAGCCAGACATCCGCGACCGCGCGCCGCTGCTCGTCGGTGGCCTGAGCCGCGATTCGCGCTCGCGCATCGGCTTCGTCGACGCCGCGCATCGTGGTGAGGCGATGCAGTCGGACGTCGGCGTCTGCGAACACGATCACCACGAGATGGAAGAACGGCGCCGTGTGGTTTTCCACCAGCAGCGGGATGTCCTGGACGACGATCGCATCGTCGGGCGCCGCTTCGAGCAACTCCTGGGTGCGTGCGCCGATCAGCGGGTGGGTGATCCCGTTGAGCGTCTTCCGCGATTCGTCGTCGACGAACGCCTTGGCCGCGAGCGCAGGTCGGTCGAGGCTGCCGTCGGCGGACAGGATGTCCGAGCCGAAGGCCTCGACGAGCGCGGCGAGACCGTCCGACCCGGGTTCGACCACCTCGCGGGCGATCTTGTCCGCGTCGATGATGTACGCGCCCCGTTCGACGAAGGTCTTTGCCACGGTCGATTTGCCGGCGCCGATGCCGCCGGTCAGTCCAAGCCTGATCACGTCACCAGTCTGGCAAACCCACCGACGCCTCGCGCACACCGGCTGCACCAGTGTGTCGCGCCGGGTCAGCCGGTGACCGCGGCGAGTTCGACGGTCTCGTACGGCAGGCCCGCCTCGACGACCTTCGCCCCCGTCTCCAGGTTGATCGCGACGATCTTCTTCGACGCCGGTTCACTCACATAGGCGACACCGTCCTGCACGACGAGATTCGGCATCGGCGACTGCCATTCGTCGGGTTCGCTCCACTCCCCGATCGCCGGGATTCGAGCCGTGCGGGTCCCGGATTCCACGTCGAAGACATGCAGCGCGCCGTCGGTTCCGAGAATCACCGCAGACCCCCCGGGGCCACGTTCCAGCGACCGGAAGCTGTACGAGGTGCCGAGATCGACCAGTCGGAGCTCGCCGGTACGGGTGTCGGTGAGCGAGAATCGGGTCGGCCGTTCGAGTTCGGCGTCCCGGTCACTCTTGTAGTCCCCCAGCACGATCGGCGATCCATGGTCACCGGCCTGGTTTCCGATGCGGCCGTAGGGGTCCGGACTGGCCACCTTGCGGATGTTGTTGCCGTCGACGATCAGGATGCCGTCCTCACAGCCGAAGGTGAGGCGGCCGGCGGACGCGGCGGCCTCGCCGTGAACGCCGGGACATTCGTCGTTGCGGGCGATCTCGGTCCGCTCCTTGTCCAGAATTGCGATGCCGCTGCGCGATTCGTCGTCTCCGCGCGTGACGACGACCGATCCGTCGCCGCGGAACACCGCGACCCCGTGGTGGGGTTGCGCGACCGTGAACGTGGTGGCGACCGGGTTGCCGCGCAGTAGTTCGGCCGGTTCGACGATGTCGACCTGCCCGGCGCCGTCGCTGAAGAGGCTGATGCGCGAGTCGTGGACCACGACGTGACCGGGTTCTGCTCCGCCGAAGCGCATCTCGGTGAGAGAAGGCTCGGCGGTGTAGTGATGCCCGTGGTCGCCGTGCGCCTTGGTCCAGGTTCCGGCGTCGAGGACCCGGAACCCGCCGGTTTCGGAGACGAGGACATGCCGCCCGTTGCCCGCGCTGTTGAGACGGACGAATCCGTCGACCGGTAAGTCGGCGACCTGTTCGAGCGTGGTCGCGTCAAGAACGAGGATTCCGCCGTCGTAACTGAGGCTGAGACGCGGCGTCGCACTGTGCCGTTCCGCCGGGGGCGTCGACGAATCCCCGTGGCGCGCCGCCTCCCCGGGGTCGGAGTCCCCGCATGCGACGAGTGCGAAGGAGGCTGCAGCGAGCAGCGCGAGAGAACGGGTCAGGGTTGTCCGTGGTGATAGCACTCGGACAGTGAACAACCTAATGAAAATGATTGTCAACAACGCATGGTTGCCACCATCCGCGCGAGAGAACCTCAGTCGTCGCCGATGAGTGGCTCCAAACCATCGAGCAGGCAGACCAGGCCGAAGTCGAATACTTCGTCGGGAGCACCCGGCGCCTGATGACGTTCGCCGGCCGCAGTTCCCACGCGTTCCGAGAGGGGAAACTTTCCGTCCGGGATCACCGCGTCGAGTTCGGGAGCGACCACCTCCCACCACTGGGCGTCGGTCATGCCGCTGACGGTCGCCGCGGCGCCAGCGGCCAGCGCATCCCGGGCGTTGCCGGTCACGAAGGCCACCAGGAGGGCGAGAATGTGGTCGCGATCGAGGTCGGAGATGTCCAGGGATTCGAGGACTTCGAGTTGCCGCTCGTAGCGGGTGAGACGGTGAGGCCCGAGAACCTGACGCCATGGGTTGGCATCGAGCAACCAGGGATGTGCCAGGTACTCCGCTCGCAGCACGCGTGCGACCGAGGCGAGGGATTCCCGAACCGTCGTCGTCGAGCTCGGCATCGGCGAGTCGCCGGCAACATGGTCCACCATGAGAGCAACGAGGACATCTCGCGTGGGCACGTAGGTGTAGAGAGTCATCGGGCCGACACCGAGTTCGGCCGCTAGCGCCCGCATCGAGAGCGCGTTCAAACCTCGATCGTCGGCGAGCGAGATCGCCTTGGCGACCATCTCGTCGACGGTGACCCGTTGTCGCGGACCGCGTTTCGGCACTTCTGGCTCGGCACTTCCGCGCCACAGCAAGCGCACAAGGGTCCGCGCGTCTTCGGCAGTCGACATGTGCATCCCTTTCCCGTACGGTGTACGGAGACTAATTCCGTACACCGTACCAAGTGAGGAGTTCCGCTGACCACACAGGCCACCTACCTCCCCGACCTGCACCAGTTCGCGATCTGGTCGTCCCACGACTCCGGGACACGCTCGAACACGTGCCGTCTCGCGGTCCCGGCCGGGCGTCACCTCGTGGTCCGCGACGTGTCGTGCGACCTCGTCGACGTCGACGCCCTTGCCACCCAGGCATCCGATGCGCCTTCGGTACAGGTTTGGCAGCAACTCCTTCGGGGCGAGGACGAGACTCCTCTCCCGCTCGCCGCCCATGCCGAGGTCGATCCGACCGGCACGGCGATGACCACCGCAGATTTCGCTCGGACGGCGATGCGCGCATGCCTCACCACCGATCAACTCCTCCGCGATCGCCTCCGTGCGCAGCTACGGCCCTACCAGGTCCGGGGTGTCGCGTGGCTGGCATCCACCGCCGAATCCGAAGGCGGAGCGGTACTCGCCGACGAGATGGGACTGGGCAAGACGGTTCAGGCCGTGGGCCTCCTGTCGCTCCGCGTCGAGACCGGACCGCAACTCGTCGTGTGCCCGACGAGCCTGGTCACCAACTGGGCGCATGAGATCACCCGATTCGCACCCGGACTCACCGTGTACACCGGCGCGGCACGCCGCGTCGATGCGCAGGCGCGGATCGCCCTGACCGGCACGCCGATCGAGAACAGTCTCGACGAGTTGTGGGCGATCCTTCGGGTGGTCGCCCCGTCCGTCTTCCCGCACCGGATCGTGTCCATCGGATCGGGCAGGAGCGACCGGTCACCGTCACCACGCTGACGACCGCCACGACGCTGGAGGAACACATCGACAACCTCCACCGGCGTAAGGCGGCGCTCAGCGCACATCCCGACGAGTCCTCGGCTCTCGCAGAACTCACCGCGCTCAGCGACGAACGCCTCATCACCGTCCTCCGGCGCAACCGAAGTCTGGACCCGGCAATCCGGGAGGCGGAATGACCACGACTCCAGCCGAATTCGGATTCACCGCGTGGGGCGCCGAGATCGTCCGGCTCGCCGAACCGCTCTCGACCCGGACCCCGAACCCGTTGGCACCGCGGGCCCGCAGCATCGCCCGCAACGGGGGTGTCACCCTGACCGTCGACGGTCGGCACGTGGAGGGACTGGTCCAGCGCGGTGGCGAGGCATCGGTCGCACACCTGGAGTTCTCGGCGATGACCTCCACGACAGCCGTCGTGCTCCGCGACCTGCTGGGCTCGTCGGCCGAACCGTCCGACGAGGTCCACCGTCGGCTGAAGGAGTCGGGTGCGTGGTCGCCTGCGGTCCTCGACGTCACAGACTGTTCATGCCGGGCACGCGGTGACCGATGCCTGCACATTCTGGCCGGGCTCTACGCGGTGGCGGCTGCGGTCGATCGGCAACCGTCACTGGCACTGGAGCTACGGGACTTCCGGGCAGCGACCGACGACTCGCCGACGGACTCCGGCACCTGCTCGCCAGGATCCCGGTGGGTGTCGCTGACCGCCTTCGACGTCGCCGACTACTACGAGATCACGACGGCATCCGAGCACGACGATTGAACTCGGACATACGAAAAGCCCTCCCGGGAATCCCGGGAGGGCTTTCGTGTGCTCAGTGAGCAGAGGTGTCAGGCGTTGCCCGACAGCTTCTCGCGCAGGGCGGCGAGCTGCTCGTCGCTGGCCAGCGAGCCGCCGGCGGACGAACCGCTGGTGCTGCTCGACGCGCCACCGCGGCTCTCCGAAGCCGACGAGTAGTCGGTCGGGGCGTTGGCAGCCTCGGCTGCGGCAGCAGCGAACTTCTCCATCTGGGCGGTGTGCATCTTGTGGCGACGCTCGGCCTCGGCGTACCGGGCCTCCCATGCCTCACGCTGCTTCTCGTAGCCTTCGAGCCATTCGTTGGTCTCGGCGTCGAAGCCCTCGGGGAAGATGTAGTTGCCCTGCTCGTCGTAGCTGTCGGCCATGCCGTACTTCGAGGGGTCGAACTCCTCGGTGTAGTCCTCGTTGGCCTGCTTGAGGCTCAGCGAGATACGACGACGCTCGAGGTCGATGTCGATGACCTTGACCATTGCATCGTCGTTGACGGCGACAACCTGATCCGGCACCTCGACGTGGCGCTCGGCCAGCTCGGAGATGTGGACGAGACCCTCGATGCCCTCGTCGACGCGGACGAACGCACCGAACGGCACCAGCTTGGTGACCTTGCCCGGAACGATCTGGCCGATAGCGTGGGTGCGGGCGAACTGACGCCACGGGTCTTCCTGAGTGGCCTTGAGCGACAGCGAAACACGCTCGCGGTCCAGGTCGACGTCGAGGACCTCGACGGTGACCTCGTCGCCCACGGCGACGACCTCGGACGGGTGATCGATGTGCTTCCAGGACAGCTCGGAGACGTGGACCAGACCGTCGACGCCGCCGAGATCGACGAACGCACCGAAGTTGACGATCGAGGACACGACGCCCTTGCGGACCTGGCCCTTCTGGAGCTGGTGCAGGAACTCGCTGCGGACCTCGGACTGGGTCTGCTCGAGCCATGCACGACGCGACAGGACCACGTTGTTGCGGTTCTTGTCGAGCTCGATGATCTTGGCCTCGATCTCCTTGCCGATGTACGGCTGCAGATCGCGGACGCGACGCATCTCCACGAGCGATGCCGGGAGGAAGCCGCGCAGGCCGATGTCCAGGATCAGGCCGCCCTTGACGACCTCGATGACGGTGCCCTTGACGGCCTCGTCCTTCTCCTTGAGCTCCTCGATGGTGCCCCAAGCCCGCTCGTACTGCGCACGCTTCTTGGAGAGGATCAGACGACCTTCTTTGTCCTCCTTGGTGAGGACCAGGGCCTCGACCTCGTCACCGACGTTGACGACCTCGTTGGGGTCAACATCGTGCTTGATCGACAGTTCGCGAGAAGGGATGACGCCTTCGGTCTTGTAACCGATGTCGAGCAGAACCTCGTCCCGATCGACCTTGACGATCGTGCCTTCGACGATGTCGCCATCGTTGAAGTACTTGATCGTGGAGTCGATGGCGGCGAGAAAGTCCTCGGCAGTGCCAATGTCATTGATGGCTACTTGCGGCGAGGTGATCGTGGGGGACGACATATGTTGAGTTGCTCCGGACAGGTGTGTAGTAGGTACGGTTCTTGAGGTATTTCACGGCATGAAACCCCTGATCAGAAGCATTTCGATCGGGGCGCGTGCCTGTCGCGCGTCACCGAGCACACGCGCGTTCGTCAAGCCTACTCCAGCGGCGTTGTGCTGGGCAAATGGCCGTGAGACCACCGGTGGGACGTCCACTCCGGGCCACCGGGAACCGAGGACACGTGCCGTCCGGACACAGTGCACAGTCGGTGCCCGCCCGCCTTTTCCTGGTGCACGATCGCGAGCTGGATCACCCGGTACAGCGGGAGAGCTCTGGTTCACTACATCCGTGGCACATTCGATCGAGTTGTTACCCGACGACGATACCGACCACTGGTTCCGGCACCGCTGGGCTGCGCTCGCCGACGCCGGCCTGCCCAGCGCCCAGCGCATCCGTTCGGACACCAACCGTCCACACGTCACCCTGCTGGCGGCCCGCCACATCGCGACGGCCGCCGACGTCGCCCTCGGCCCCGCCGCCCAGCGTCTCCCACTGAACTGCATCATCGGTGCGCCCATCGTGTTCGGCCATGGGTCGCGCCATACGCTCGCGCTGCTCGTCGTCCCGAGCACCGAGTTGCTGTCGCTGCATGCCCAGGTCGCACGGACGGTTCGCGAGCACACCGCCCACCGCGACGAGGACGTGGAGGACGACGGCCCGACACCGAGCACCTTCGCTCATGTGGACCCAGGCGCCTGGACCCCGCACATCACCCTCGCCCGACGCCTGTCGTTCACACAGGTCGGCGAAGCACTGGGCACACTCGAGTCGCTGGGCAAACCCGACCGGATCTGCACGTTCACCGCATTGCGGCGCTGGGACCCCGACGCCCGAACCGAACACGTGGTGGCCGGGCGGGCGTGCTGAGGCGGAGAGGACCTGCGGACCGAGTCGAAACCGCACCGTGACCGGCTCGAGAGCCAACGCTGCCATCGTTCGATCATGTCGATCACACCCGAGGGCACCGAGCCGCCCGAACAGAGTCCGCACCGCACGACCAACGCACCGACGGCGCCGAGTGCCGATGAATTCGCCGAGCGATTCCTCGACTCCACGCTGGCCACCGCGGAGACCATGAGCGTCTACCTCGGGGAGCGCCTCGGCTGGTATCAGTGCCTCGCCGATCATGGACCACTCACCGCAGCCGATCTCGCCGCCCGGACCACCACCGACGCACGGTACGCACGCGAATGGTTGGAGATGCAGGCGGCCTTCGGCATCCTCGCTGCCGACCTGTCCCGCACCCCAACGACATTCGCCATCTCCCCCGGCGTCGCCGAGGTCCTCACCGACACCTCGAGCCGTTCCTATCTGGGCGCGCTGCCCCGGATGTTCGCCGCCTCGTTCGGCCGGCTGCCCGAACTGCTCGATGCTTATCGCACCGGAGGCGGTGTCAGCTGGGAACAACTCGGAGCGGACGCGCGTGAATGCCAGGCCGCACTCAACAAGCCGTGGTTCGACACCGAACTCGGGCCCGCTCTCGGCGGGGTCACCCACCTCCATCAGCGACTGTCGCGACCGGACGCGAAGATCGCCGACATCGGCTTCGGCGCGGGTCATTCGACCATCGCCCTGGCCCGCGCCTTGTACGGGTTCTCACTCTTCGTCTGCCTACCGGATTCGATGAGTTCGCCGCCCTCGGTGGCCACCGGCACAGTGATGCGACCCGCCACCCTCCGGTCCTACGCCGAGCAGGCCGGCTTACAGAGCGTCGAGGTGTTGCCGATCGCGGGTTTCGGCTTCTTCCGGTTCTACGAACTCATCCCGTGACCCGGACGTCACTCGACCCGCCCGACTGCCCTAGGCCCAACACATGCCTTGACGATAAATAATTTGTCATGCGACTATTTTTGGGTGCCGGGTTTTGGGCCGGCGCCGGACGGTAGGAGACGCGTGACCTATACACCAGATCGACTTCTCGAGGCGATCGACGCCAACGCTGTCGGACTGCTGGTGGGGCTGGGCGTGGCGATGCTCTGCCAGACGGTGTGGCTGATCGAGGCAGCACGGGTCGCCCGCCGCGACTCGAGCTACTCGATACCGCTGGCCTGCACCCTCTTCTGGTTTGCCCACGACATCGCCTATGTCGTCCGCTTCCGTGACTGGTTCTTCACCTATGACCACTGGTTCCTCCAGCTGTTCTGGCTCGGCCTGCTGAGCGCCGCGCTCCTGGAGTTCGTGTTCTTCGCCCAGCTCATCCGGTACGGCCGTCGAGAACTGGCACCGGCGTGGTCCCCTTTCCAGTTCACTCTGCTGATCATCGCGGCGACGACCGGTTCCATCCTCGCGTGGGAGTATCTGCGACTCCTGTTCGACGACCCGCTCTACCTCGCGAGTTCGGCGCTGACTCTCATGTCATATGCACTGTTCGGCCCGTCGATGACACTGCGCCGCAGATCATTCCGCGGTCAAACCCTGTTGATGTGGCAGTGCTTCACGACGATGACTTTCGCCTGGTGGATCGCGACAGTCGCATTTCTGCCGGGCCCCTTCCGGTCGTGGCAGTACCTCGCCGTCGGCGTCTTCACGGCCGCGGTCGGCGTGGCCATGATGATCGCCATCCGCCACGCACCGCAGTCGCCGAACGCGACCGAACCGGCCCGTTCCGACCTCACATCCGACGAACCGGTCCCCGGCACCCGGTGACACCGCGCACGCGTCCGTGGTGATCGGGTCCCCCGTCCGCTCGACCGGCTCTGCCGCCGCCGGGCCGAACCGGACGGGGACCTATCATCGCAGGATGCCCACGAAGGACGACGACCGCGAGAACTCGGAGACCACCGAACAGGAGACCTCCGTACGACCTCCACGCGTCCTGGGCGACGTCGACTCCGCGACAAGTGACCGGGCCAGCCGCTGGTGGTGGGACCACGACGCGGAGAATTACCACGACGAGCACGGCGCCTTCCTCGGCACCTACACCGGGGGCGGCGACTTCGTGTGGTGTCCCGAAGGTGTCCGCGAGTCCGAGGCCGGCCTTCTCGGCGAGATCCAGGGCCGCACGATCCTCGAGATCGGCTGCGGCTCAGCACCATGCGCCCGCTGGCTGGCGGCGCACGGCGCGCACGCCGTCGGTGTCGACCTGTCCCGTCGCATGCTCGGGATCGGACTCGACGCCATGGACGCCGACGAGGTGCACGTGCCGCTGATCCAGGCGACCGCCGAAACGCTTCCGTTCGCCGACGAGTCATTCGACACCGCCTGCTCGGCCTTCGGCGCGATCCCCTTCGTCGCCGACTCCGCCGGCGTCATGGCCGAGGTCGCCCGCGTCCTGAAGCCCGGCGGCCGTTGGGTTTTCGCGGTCAACCATCCGATGCGGTGGATGTTCCTCGACGACCCGGGGCCCGAGGGGCTGACCGTGCACATCCCGTACTTCAACCGGACGCCATACACCGAAACCGACCCGAGTGGTCAGATCACCTACGTCGAGCACCACCGGACCATCGGCGACCGGGTGCGCGAGCTCCGGGCGGCCGGATTCATCCTCGACGACATCATCGAACCCGAGTGGCCTGACGATCACGATCGCGAATGGGGGCAGTGGAGCCCATTTCGCGGACGCTATTTCCCCGGCACCGCGATCTTCTGTAGCCACAAACCTGCATGACGAGCCGGGGTCCCGGCCTCAGAGCAGCTTCGACAGGAACTCCCGCGTCCGCCCCTCCTGCGGATTGGCGAGAAGTTCGCGCGGGTCACCCTTCTCCACGACGACGCCGCCGTCCATGAAGACCAGCTGGTCGGCGACCTCGCGCGCGAATCCCATCTCGTGGGTCACGACCACCATGGTCATTCCCGACGCGGCGAGTTCGCGCATCACGTTGAGGACGTCGCCCACGAGTTCGGGGTCGAGTGCCGAGGTCGGCTCATCGAAGAGCATGAGCTTGGGTTCCATCGCCAGGGCCCGGGCGATGGCGACGCGCTGCTGCTGACCGCCGGACAACTGCGCCGGATAGGCGTCGGCACGATCCGACAGACCGACCCGTTCGAGCAGGTACTCGGCCCGTTCGATGGCCTCGGCCCGTTGCTGCTTCTTCACCTGGATCGGCGCCTCGATGATGTTCTCGAGGGCTGTCCGGTGCGGGAAGAGATTGAAGTGCTGGAACACCATGCCGATGTCGCGGCGTTGGGTTGCAGCAGCTTTGGCGCTCATCTCGTAGAGCTTGCCGTTGCGCTCCCGGTAGCCGATGAGGTCACCGTCGACGTAGAGCCGGCCGGCGTTGACCACGTCGAGATGGTTGACGCACCGCAGGAACGTCGACTTGCCCGAGCCGGACGGACCGATCAGACACGTCACCTCGCCCCGGGCGACCTCGAGTGAGATGCCCTTGAGGACCTGGACCGATCCGAAGCTCTTGCACACCCGGTCGGCGAGGACCATCGGTGTCTCGGCGGAACTCATGCGTTCTCTCCCCCGGTCGTGCGGCCTGCTCCCGGTCCGCCCGCGACGTCGTCGGCCGCAGCCGCCTGCCCGTCGGCCATCGCCTTCAGCTGTCGTGCGGTCAGCGCGCGGGTGGCGCCCCGTGAGTAGTGGCGCTCCACGTAGTACTGGCCGACCATCAGGATGCTGGTGACGACGAGGTACCAGGTCGAGGCGACGAGCAGCAGCGGGATCGGTTCGAAGTTGACGCCGGAGATGTCACGCACCCGTCCATAGAGGTCGAGGGTCAGCGGTACCGCTGCCACGAGGCTCGTGGTCTTGAGCATGGAGATCAACTCGTTGCCGGTGGGCGGGATGATCACCCGCATGGCCTGCGGCAGCACGGTCCGGCGCATCGTCTGCGCCCACGACATGCCCAATGCGATCGACGCCTCGGACTGTCCCTCGCCGACCGACGAGACGCCCGCGCGCACGATCTCGGCCATGTACGCGGCTTCGTTGAGACCGAGGCCGATGACCGCGAACAGGAATGCGGCGTTGAGGGTCTGGATGTCGAAGGACGCGAACTGGTGAACGAAGGGGATGCCGACGTCGATCTGCTTGTAGATCGCCGGGAACAGACCCCAGAAGACGAGCTGCACGTACACCGGTGTGCCGCGGAAGATCCACAGGTACACCCAGGCGGTGCCGCGCAGGACGGGATTCGGCGAGAGCCGCATGATGGCGAGGGCGACACCGAGGACGATCGCGATCGTCATCGCCAGCACCGTGAGTGCGAGCGTGTACCCGACGCCGGACAGCACGCGTTCGTCGAACAGGTAGCGGCCGTAGGTGCCCCAGGCGTAGGCCTTGTTGGTGGCGGCCCCGTAGACGAACAGCGCCGCCAGCACGAGGATGATGACGGCGGCGATCCACTGCCCCGGTCGGCGAAGCGGTACCGCCTTGATCGGTTCGGGCTCGCCGGTCGTGGTGGTGGTGTCGGTCTGCGGTGAGGTCATCTCAGCTCACCGCTCCGTTGATGACGGAGACATCGATCATCCCCTCCTGCAGGCCCCAGTTGGCCGCGATCTCGTCGTACTGTCCGTTGTCCATCAGATATTGCACGGCCTTCTGCAGCGCGGGCCCCAAGCCGGAACCCTTCCGAACCGGCCATCCGTAAGGCGCCGAGTCGAACAGTTCACCGGCGGCCTTGAGCTTTCCGTTGGTGCGTTTGATCGCATAGGCGGTGACCGGCGAATCCGCCGACATCGCGTCGACCCGGCCGAGGATCAGCGCGTTGACCGCCTCGTCCTGGCTGTCGAATTTCACCTTGTCGATCGGCCGGAGACCTCTGGCCACGCATTCGGCGCTCTTGGCCGGGATCTCGTCGGTGTCCTCGTAGGTGGTGGTCTGCACCGCGACCCGCTTGCCGCACGCGTTCGACGGGTCGATGGCCTCGTCGGAGTCGGCGGCCTGTGCCCACTGCACGCCGGCGCTGTAGTAGGTCACGAAGTCGACCTGCTTCTCCCGCTCGAGCGTGTCGGTGAACGACGACATGCCCAGCTGGTACGTCCCCGCCTGCACCGACGGGATGATCGTGTCGAACTGCGATTCCTTGTACACCGGCGTCAGGCCGAGGACCTTGCCGACGGCGTTCATGAGGTCGACGTCGTATCCGATGATCTTGCCGTCCGGTCCTTTGAACTCGTTGGGCTGGTATGGCACGTTGACGCCGACGACGAGCCGACCGGTGCGAGCGATCTCCGGCGGAACCAGCGCGGCGATCGCCGGCACCTTCGCGACGTCGACGTTGATCGGGGTCACCTGGTTGGCGCGCTCGCGTTCCTCGTTGTTCACACAGCCGGTGACCACGACCGCGAGCGTCAGGAGCACGCCGAGCAACCGGGCCACGCGTGGTCGAAGGGAACGTCGGTCGACCCGCGTCGAGGCCCGTGTCACAACACATCCCTTCGATCTCGAACGATCACCTGGTCAGACAACACACTGTAGTTGCCACCCGTCCCACCGGCTGACCACCCGGAGTTCACGCACGTCCGCGTGCGCGTCACGGGCCGGTCACCCGCCGGACCGCCTCCGCGACGAACTCGGTGGTCGACGCCGTCCCGCCCAGGTCGGCGGTCGCGATCGCGGCCGCGAGGGTGCCGGCGACCGCCGAATCCATGCGGTCGGCAGCCGCTATGAGTCCCGGGTCGTCCGCGATGAGCCCGTAGCGCCGGAACCCCATGGCCACCGACGCGACCATGGCGACGGGATTCGCGACGCCCCGCCCGGCGATGTCCGGGGCGGCTCCGTGGGTGGCCTGCGCCATCACCTGGGTCGTCGAACAGTTCACCGAACCGGCGATCCCGAGCGAGCCGGCGAGTTCGCCCGCCAGGTCGGACAGGATGTCGCCGAAGAGGCTCTCGGTGACGATGACGTCGAAGTCGGCGGGTCGGCGGACGAGCAGCGCCGCCATGGCGTCGACGTGTTGTTCGGTGACCTCCACGTCGGGGAACTCCTTGCCGACCTCCCGGCACGCGTCGCGGAACAGGCCCGTGGTCAGGCGCAGCACGTTCGCCTTGTGCACGATGGTCAGCCGTGCCGGACGACCGGAATCAGCGCGGTCCCGTGCCGCTTCGAAGGCGACCCGCGCGATGCGCTCGCTGGCCGACCGGGTCACGAGCCCCACGGCCAGTGCGACATCCGGGGTCGGCATGAACTCACCGCTGCCCACGGTCATGTTGCGGTCGGCGTAGAGGCCTTCGGAGTTCTCCCGGACGATCAACACATCGATGTCGGGCTTCGTCGCCGGCACGCCCGGAAATGCCTTGGCGGGACGGAGATTGGCGAACAGTCCGTACCTGGTGCGCAGCACCGCCCCCGGGGTGCGGCTGCGGTGCTCGACCGGGTACGACGCCGAATCGTGCGGCCCGACGATCCACAGACCGAGGTCGTCGAGGGCCAACAGCGTCGCATCGGGTACCGCGTCGTCGTGGGAGGCGATGGCGGCGGCACCGAACGGGAGTTCCTCCCAAGCGATCCCGAAGCCCTCCACGGCCGCTGCCGCGTCGGCCACCGTCATCGCGGCCGGCACGACCTCGGGACCGATGCCGTCGCCGATGAGAACACCGACCCGCCTGGGCGAGGAGACCATCAGTGGGCCGCGTCGTCCCAGGACCGACCGAACCCGACCGACACCTCGAGCGGGACCGACAGCGTGATGGCGTTACCCATCTCCTCGCGCACCGCGGCCTCCACCGCGTCCCGCTCGCCGGGCGCCACCTCGACCACGAGTTCGTCGTGGACCTGCAGCAGCACCCGCGATGTCAGCTTCTCCGCGACGAATCGCTTGTGGACGTTGATCATCGCGACCTTGATGATGTCGGCCGCGGTGCCCTGGATGGGTGCGTTGAGCGCCATCCGCTCCGCGGACTGGCGCCGCTGCCAGTTGTCGCTGTTCAGGTCGGGCAGGTAACGCCGGCGGCCGAACAGGGTCGCGGTGTACTCGTTGCGCCGGGCCTCGGCGACCACATCGTGCAGATAGTCACGCACGCCGCCGAAGCGCGCGAAGTACGCCTCCATCTGTTCCTTGGCCTCCTCGCGGCTGATCTTCAGCTGTGCCGCGAGTCCGAAAGCGCTGAGGCCGTAGGCAAGTCCGTACGACATCGCCTTCACGCGGTGACGCATCTCGATGGTCACCTCGTCGATCGGCACCCCGAAGGCACGCGATCCGACGAAGTTGTGCAGGTCCTCGCCGGTGTTGAAGGCCTCGATCAGTCCCTCGTCCTCCGACAGGTGCGCCATGATCCGCATCTCGATCTGGCTGTAGTCGGCGGTCATCAGACTTTCGTAGTTGACGTCGGACGCCTGGTCGGTGCCGACGATGAAGCCGCGGCGGATCTCGCGTCCGGCCTCGGTGCGGACCGGGATGTTCTGCAGGTTCGGCTCGGTCGACGACAACCGGCCGGTGGCCGCGATGGTCTGGTTGAAGGTGGTGTGGATGCGACCGTCGTCCGCCACCGATTTCAGCAGACCATCGACGGTGACCTTCAGCCTCGTGGCGTCGCGATGCTCGAGAAGGTGTGCGAGGAAAGGATGTTCGGTCTTCTCGTACAGCGACTGCAGGGCGTCGGCGTCGGTGGTGTAACCGGTCTTGGTCTTCTTGGTCTTCGGCATGTCGAGCTTGTCGAAGAGCACGGTCTGCAACTGCTTGGGCGAGCCCAGGTTGATCTGTTCGCCGATGACCTCGTAGGCCGATTCCGCGGCTGCACGAATCCGGTCGTTGAACATCTGCGCGAGTGCATTGAAGTGGTCGACGTCGACGGCGATGCCGGCGGCCTCGAGGTCGGCCAGCACGAACGACAGCGGCAGCTCCATCTCGGTCAGCAGCGGCTTGGAGTCGATGCGGTCGAGCTCGATGTCGAGCGTGTCGGCGAGTTCCTGTACCGCCCGCGCCTCGAGCATGTGCTGTTCGGCGACCTTGCCCTCGGTGTCGTCGTCGAGCAGTGACATCTGGCCGTCACCCGCACCCGTGTCGGCGCGCAGTTCCCGGCGCAGATACCGCAGGGCCAGGTCGTCGAGGTTGAAGGTCCGCTGTCCGGGGCGGACGAGATATGCGGCCAGCGAGGTGTCGCTGGTGACCCCGTCGAGCTTCCAGCCGCGCGAGCGCAGCGCGTGCACCGCCCACTTGGCCTCGTGAACAGCCTTCAGCGCGTCGGGATCGGCAAGCCAGTTGGCCAGTACCGCATCGTCTTCCGGCGTCAGCGTGGTCACATCGACGTACGCCGACGAGCCGTCGGCGGCCGCGATCGCCAGACCGGTCGGGTCCGAGCCCACGACGACGTGCGGCGCGGTCACCGCGAGACCCGTTCGGCCGGTTCGGGCGTGTTCGGTGAGCCAGCTCGCGACCTCACCGGCACCGAGGACCGAACCGTCGAGGTCGAATCCGGCTTCGGCCTCGGGCTCAACGGAACTCAGGGTCGAGAACAGGCGGTCGCGCAGGACGCGGAACTCGAGGTCGTCGAAGAGCTGGTGGATTCGGTCGCGATCCCAGCCGACCATCGCGAGGTCGTCGGGGCCGGCCGGCAGTTGCATGTCGCGGATGAGTTCGGTGAGCTGACGGTTGGTCTGCACCGAGGCGAGATGAGCACGCAGGGCGTCGCCGACCTTGCCCTTCACCTCGTCGACGTGATCGACCAGCGAGGCCAGCGAACCGTATTCACGAATCCACTTCGACGCGGTCTTCTCCCCCACCCCGGGGATGCCGGGCAGGTTGTCGCTGGGGTCGCCGCGCAGTGCGGCGTAGTCCGGGTACTGCGCCGGGGTGAGACCGTACTTCTTCTCCACCTCTTCGGGGGTGAAACGCGTGAGGTCCGAGACACCCTTGCGCGGGTAGAGGACCGTGGTCGAGGCGTCGACGAGCTGGAGCGAATCGCGGTCACCGGTGACGATCAGCACCTTGAAACCCTGTTCGCGGGCCTGGGTCGCGAGGGTCGCGATGATGTCGTCGGCCTCGTAGCCCTCGATGGCCATGACCGTGACGCCCAGCGCGTCGAGAACCTCCTTGGTGAGGTCGACCTGCCCGTTGAACTCGTCGGGCGACTTGGAGCGCTGCGCCTTGTACTCCGGGTACATCTCCGAGCGGAACGTCTTCCGCGAGACGTCGAAGGCGGCCGCGATGTGGGTCGGCTCCTCGTCGCGCAGCAGGTTGATCAGCATCGAGGTGAAGCCGTAGACGGCGTTCGTGGTCTGCCCGGAGTGCGTCTTGAAGTTCTCAGCCGGGAGCGCGAAGAACGCCCGATATGCCAGGGAATGTCCGTCGAGGAGCATGAGGACCGGTTGCTTGGTCTTGACCTTGCTGCCGGTACGGGTTGCTGCCGGGGAACTCTGCGCTGGACTCACAGTCGCTGAGTCTAGTGATCCGTTCCGACACCCGGACCCCGCCCGCCGGGTGATCGACTCGGAGGTGGAGGACCAGGTGTCACATCGGGCGGTACATCGCCCAGACCTTCGGGCCGTCGAGCGGCAGTTCGAACTCCTCGGTGACCTGGAAGCCGAACCGCTCGTACAGCGGCACGTTGAGAGCATTGGAGCATTCCAGGTACGCGGGTCCGTCGATCTGCTCGAGCCGGTGCGTCAGCAGCGCCGTGCCGATGCCGGCACCTTTGACCGGGGCACCGATCTGCCCCAGATACCAGTGGGGTTCTTTGGGACGATACTTCGCGAACTCCGTCTCGAGCTTGATCCCGCGGTTGACGCGAGACCCGAGAGTACGGAAGAACTCCCACGACGACACGATCTGAGCCCACGTCGAGATCTTGTGCCCAGGAGGGTCCCAGGCGGCCGCACCGACCGGTTGCCCGTCGCGCATCGCGAGATCGAGCGTCGAACCTCGTCCGTGACTGTGGACCAGCAGCGTGCGGAACATCGCGCGGTGTCGAGACGTGTCGGGGTCCATCCACACCGTCACCGGATCGTCGGCGAAGGCCTGTGCGAGCAACGCACTCGCGAGTTCGACGTCTTTGGTCTGCGTGATGGTCACCGGCACCATCCGACCAGCGTACGGCGCGATCGTCGAGCCGACACGACATTGCGTCGATCGAACCGATCGCGTCGCGCCGCAGATGTAACTTCCGGGAAACGTCGTTGTCGTCACGTGGCGACGATGCTGCGGCTAAGTTCCCCAAGTGACCCGCCGCACAGCAACACCGGCGGGCTCATGCGCCGACCGATGCCAACCCGCACGGGTCAACAGGGAGGTACCACCCTCGATGACAGAGCCTGACCGGCAGGCCCCACTCGTGTCCGATGACCACACCGAACGGATTCACGCGCATCGCACCGAGTGCCAGCCCGCCTGCCAGACCCGTTCACCGTCCTCCCGCCCGCCATCTCGGCGATCACCGACACGCAGGACTTCCACCCGGCGCACCGCATCGACCATCCTGCTGTTCATCGCGGCATCGATCCTGTGCGGGCTGTTCGGGACCCCGTCGGCCGACGCCGCTCCCGACGAGGTGCGGGTCTTCGGCGTCCTGCGGAACGGCACGGAGAAGGTCGCGGGTGTGAAACTCGAGGCCAAGGACGCCGCCGGCAGCGTCGTCGGGACGGCGACCTCGTCCGCGACCGGCGCCTGGTCGGTCATGGTCCCACCCGGAAAGTACACGATCGTCGTCGACACCGGTTCTCTCCCAGACGATGTCGAGGTCCAGAAGTCCGAGTTACCGGTCGATGTCAGCGGTGGGACCGCCCGGCCGGTCATCTTCTCGTTCGGCGAGGTCCGAACCGGCACCGAGGTGTCGGCGGTCTCCGAACTCACGCGCCTGGCGATCGACGGCATCCGCTTCGGCCTCATCATCGCCATCACCGGCGTCGGGCTCAGCCTGATCTTCGGTACGACGGGCCTGACCAACTTCGCCCACGGGGAGCTGGTGACACTGGGAGCCGTCGTCGCGTGGGTGTTCAACGTGAGGGTCGGGCTGCAGCTGATACCGGCGACGATCCTCGCCGTCATCGTCGGCGTCGGCATCGGCATCCTGAACGAGCTCGGCCTCTGGAGACCGTTGCGACGACGACGAACCGGGCTGATCGCCATGCTCGTCGTGTCGATCGGTCTGGCCCTGGTGATGCGGTATCTGATCCTGATCTTCTTCTCCGACCGGGCCGAACCATTCGACGACTATCAGGCGCAGACCCAGATCGGGTCGGGTCCGTTCGCGATCACACCGGTCAATCTCGCCTGCATCATCATCTGCATCGTCGTGCTGCTCGGCGTGGCTCTGCTGTTGCAGCGCACCAGGATCGGCAAGGCGATGCGCGCCGTCGCCGACAACAAGGATCTCGCCGAGTCGTCGGGCATCGACGTCGACCGCGTCATCCTGTTCGTGTGGGCACTCGCCGGCGGGCTGGCAACGCTCGGCGGCGTGATGTTCGCGCTCTCCGAACTCGGTGGCCGCGTGCAGTGGGAAATGGGTTTCAAGCTCCTGCTGCTGATGTTCGCGGGCATCACCCTCGGCGGTCTCGGCACCGCCTACGGCGCGCTGCTCGGCTGCCTCATCGTCGGACTGCTCGTCCAGCTGTCGACGTACATCCTCAGTCCCGACCTCAAATACATCGGCGGCCTGTTGATCCTGATCATCATCCTGACCATCCGGCCCCAGGGCATTCTCGGGTCGCGAGCGAGGATCGGCTGACCCATGGACATCATCTCCGCGCTACAGATTGCACTCGCGCAGCTCGTCGGCCCGTCGGCGATCTTCTACGCTCTGCTGGCCATCGGTCTCAACCTGCACTTCGGCTATGCCGGGCTGCTCAACTTCGGCCAGATCGCCTTCGCGCTCCTCGGCGGCTACGGCGTCGGCATCATGGCCGTCAACTACGACCAGCCACTGTGGCTGGGCGCCATCGTGGGAATCGCCGCCGCCGGCATGCTCGCGGTGGTCCTCGGCATCCCGACGCTACGTCTGCGAGCGGACTATCTGGCGATCGTGACGATCGCCGCGTCGGAGATCCTGCGACTGGTGTTCCGTTCGACGTCGGCCGACGATTTCACCCACTCCACCAACGGCATCTACGGATACGCGAGCGGTTTCTTCACGATCAGCCCGTTCGACAACGGCAAGCAGTACTCGTTCCTCGGGGTCACATTCCTCGGTGGCGACCTGTGGTCGATGGTGGTGGGCTGGATCGTCGTCGGTCTCCTCTGCCTCATGGTCTATCTCCTCGTGCGCAGCCCGTGGGGGCGTGTACTCAAGGCGGTGCGCGAAGACGAGGACGCGGCCCGTTCGCTCGGCAAGAACGCCTACTTCTTCAAGATGCAGGCGCTGATCCTCGGCGGTTGCATCGGCGGCCTCGCAGGCGTGTTCAACGCGCTTGCAACGCAATCGATCAACCCCGACTTCTACTCGACCGCCCAGACCTTCTTCGCCTACGGCGCACTGATCCTCGGCGGTGCGGCGACCGTGTTCGGACCGGTTCTCGGTGCGATGCTCTTCTGGTTCCTCCTTGCCATCCCCGACGCACTGCTGCGCCAGGCGACGGCCGGCGACGACCCCCTGCTCGACCTGTCGGCACAGCAGGTCGGCGCGATCCGCTACGTGCTGCTCGGTCTGGCGATCATTCTGATGATGGTGTTCCGGCCCCAGGGACTCCTCGGCAACAAGAGGGAGGTGCAACTCGATGCCTGATGACGGTCGCCATACGGCTCACGACGACGAACCCTCGACGCCCACCGGATCGGCCGCCGGGGTCACGGTCGACGGGACAGACCCCGACATCGCCGACACCAGGGCGACGCGCCGCGACCTCAAGACGCTGTCCGCTCCCGAACGTTCGCGCCTGTTCGCCGACGTCTCACCCGAACCCGGGTCCGCCAAACCCGACCCGATCATCGTGGTGGACAACATCTCTCGCACCTTCGGGGGGATCAAGGCCGTCCAGGTGGATCACCTGGAGGTGCAGCGCGGGGCCATCACCGGTCTCATCGGCCCCAACGGCGCCGGCAAGACCACCTTCTTCAACCTGATCACCGGTTTCGACAAGCCTGATTCCGGTACCTGGTCGCTCAACGGCGAATCCCTCGGCCGGATGGTTCCGCACCAGGTCGCCCGACGGGGCATGGTCCGTACCTTCCAGCTGACGAAGGCACTGTCGAAGCTGTCGGTGCTCGACAACGTCAAACTCGGTGCGACAGGGCAGCGTGGCGAGCATTTCCTCGCCGCCCTCGCACCGTGGACGTGGCGCAAGCAGGAGGCCGAGATCACCGAGCGCGCCCACGAACTGCTGCGTCGGTTCAAGCTCGACGCCAAGGCGGGCGACTTCGCCGGGTCGCTCTCGGGTGGGCAGCGCAAGCTGCTGGAGATGGCGCGCGCGCTGATGACCGATCCGGAGATAGTGATGCTCGACGAGCCGATGGCGGGTGTGAACCCGGCTCTGACGCAGAGCCTGCTCGAACACATCAAGTCGCTGCGGGACGAGGGCGTCACAGTGGTGTTCGTCGAACACGACATGGACGTGATCCGCAACATCAGCGACTGGGTCGTGGTGATGGCCCAGGGACAGATCATCGCCGAATCCCTGCCGGATCGCCTGGGCGACAACGAGGCCGTCGTCGACGCCTATCTCGGGGGGCATCACGATCAGGCGCTGGAGTTCGACGACCGGGGGCAACCGGTCGGCGCGACCGCCGTGCTCGCGGAGAAGGTCGAGGCGGCCATCGAGGCCACTCTGGAGGTGGGCGGCGATCTGTCGGAGGTCACCGAGTTACCGCCCACCATCGCGGACGAGAAGGAGGCGCAGTGATGAGCACCGGTTCGGACGCCGGGTCGCTGACGCCGGCACAGCTCGCGGCCACGCCGGAGGAACACCGCAGGCTCGCCACGAATGCCCTGCTACGTGCCGACGACATCACCGCCGGCTACCTACCGGGCATCAACATTCTCGAGGAGTGCAACTTCTTCCTGGACGACGGCGAGATCGTGGGCATCATCGGGCCCAACGGTGCCGGCAAGTCGACACTGCTCAAGACCCTGTTCGGGCTGATCCCGGTGCGAGAGGGCTCGGTCACCCTACGGGGCGACGACATCACGTCGGCCAAGGCCCACGTCCTCGTCGACAAGGGCGTCGGGTATGTCCCGCAGACGCAGAACGTGTTCCCCGCGTTGTCGATCGAAGAAAACCTCGAGATGGGCGTCTACCTGCGTCCGAAGACCTTCGTCAAGCGGTTCGAGTTCGTCTCGGAACTGTTCCCGCTGCTGGCCGAACGCCGAAAGGTCAAGGCGGGTGCGCTGTCCGGCGGCGAACGACAGATGGTCGCGATGGGACGTGCGCTGATGATGGATCCGGCGGTGCTGCTGCTCGACGAGCCGTCGGCCGGCCTGTCCCCCATGTTCCAGGACGAGGTGTTCATCCGCTGCAAGGCGATCAACGCCACCGGCGTCTCGATCATCATGGTCGAGCAGAACGCCCGCCGCTGCCTCCAGATCTGCGACCGCGGTTACGTTCTCGACCAGGGCCGCAACGCCTACACCGACACCGGCCGCAACCTCGCGAACGACCCCAAGATCATCGAGCTCTATCTGGGCACCCTGGCGGGCAGCTCGGAGAAGAAGAAGTAGCGTCGCTCACCGGATCTCATGAGCGGACAGACGCAGGGACCCTCGGCTCGCGAGCCGAGGGTCCCTGGTTCCGTTGTGGCTACTGCGCGGCCACTGACACGTACTTGCGGGTCGGGGTCAGCAGCTTGTTGTCCCCGTCGAACTCGAGGACACCGTACGAGCCGACGCTGGGCTCACCGGCGGCGTTGAACGCCAGGTTGCCGGTCTTGCCGACGTAGGCGATCGTCTTGCCGCTCTTCAGCAGGTCCAGGCAGGCCTGGTACGAGTCGCAGTCCTCGTCGCCGTTGGTCACGCCGATGATGTCGGCGGCGATGGTGCGACCGTCGGTCGACTTGGCCGCTGTCGCCGCGAGGGCACTCAGCACCGCGGCGTCGTAGCTCTCACCCGAGTAGTTGTAATCGATGAGCTCGGGATCGAGCTCCTTGAGGGCGGACTGGAACTCACCGCTGGTCTGCGTGAGCGGCGTGGTGCCCTTCATGCCCTTGAGCAGACCGGAACCGACCGATTGGCCCAGCGCGTTGCCCATGTTCCCGTCGACGCCGTACACGAGCTTGCCGTCGCTCGGCCCGATGCCGACCTCGTGCATACGGGTCAGGATCTTGGCGCTCTCCTCGAACCCGATGAGCGCGATGCCATCCGGGTTGAAGTTCTTCACCTGGTCGACCTCGGCGTTGAACGACTGGGCGTTCGGGTCGTAGATGATCTTCTGGATCTGGTCGGCGGGCACACCGGCGGCCTCCAGGTCACGAACGGTGTTGTCGGCCAGGCCTGTTCCGTACGGGTCGTTGAGCGCGAGGACCGACACGCGCTGAACGCCGTCTTCGGCCATCGTCTGCGAGAGTGCCTGTGCCTGCAGGACATCCGCGGGAGCGGTACGGAAGTACTGACCCTTGTCCTGATAGCAGGTGAACTCGTCGGAGGTGTTGGCCGGCGAGAACACGACGGCGCCCGCGTTGGCGATCTTGTCGATGACCTTCAGCGACACCGAGGACGACGCCGCGCCGATGATCACCTGGGTACCGGCGGACAGTTCGCGGTCGACAGTGGCGTTGGCCGTGTCGGTGGTGGTGTCGCCGGAGTCGCCGGTGACCAGCGCAACGGGCTGATCGAGCACACCGCCGGCGGCGTTGATGTCTTTGATGGCGAGGTTGACGCCGGCGACCATGGGCGGTCCCAGGAAGGCCAGGGAGCCGGTCTCGGGGAGCAGCGTTCCGATCTTCAGCGGCGCGGTGCTCGCCGGTCCCGGGGTGGCCTTCGGCGGATTACAGGCCAGTTTCTGGGCGAGGCCCGGTCCGGGAGGCGCGGGCGTGGACTCGACAGCTGCGCTCGCCGACCCTCCCGAGCCTTCGTCGGAACCGGAGTCAGAGCTGCTGCAGCCGGCGACGACGAGCGCTGCCGCCGCCGTCATGACCACCGCCCCGCTCGTCAGGAAACGAAAGGACATCGGTGTTCTCCTTGCGATTGGAGGTATCCCACGAAGGCGGCGCATCGACATCGACGCATCGAACCGCGCCTCGCTGGAAGAAAGCTAGCGCGATCTTGTTGCCCCTGCGTAAAGACAGTGAAACTGACTTGCGCGCACAGGCATTGCGTCAACGGACCCTCGGTCGCTCAGTTCGCTCCGAGGGTCTCCACCACCACCTGGGCCACGGCTTTCATCGTGGTCCGACGGTCCATCGCAGCGCGCTGGATCCATTTGAACGCCTCGGGCTCCGACAGCCCCTGTTTCTGCATGAGCAGACCCTTGGCACGTTCGACGAGCTTGCGGGTTTCGAGGCGCTCGTTCATCGTCGCGACCTCACGCTCGAGCAGCTTGAGCTCGTGATAGCGGCTGACGGCGACCTCGATGGCGGGCACCAGGTCGGCCTTGGTGAACGGTTTGACCAGGTAGGCCATGGCACCGGCGTCGCGCGCCTTCTCGATGAAGTCGCGCTGGCTGAAGGCGGTGAGCATGACCACCGGCGCCAGCCGCTTCTCCGCGATCTCGGTCGCCGCGTCGATGCCGTCCCGGATGGGCATCTTGATGTCCATGATCACCAGGTCGGGCCTCAGCGACTCGGTGAGCTCGACGGCGACCTGCCCGTTGGGGGCCTCGCCCACGACGTCGTAGCCCTCTTCACGGAGCATCTCGATGAGATCCATGCGGATCAACGAGTCGTCCTCGGCCACCAGAACCCGGTGTGTCTTCGTGGTCTCACCAGCTGTTGTCGTCGCACTGTCGGTCACCGTCACCATCCCCTCCTCCACGCCATAGTTGCTCCGAAAGAGTACCGGCTGCCGGCCCGGTCGGCCGATCATCTAAAGTTGGCTCCTGCACGGGGCAACCCGAGCACTGGCCCCCGTAGCCCAATTGGCAGAGGCAACGGATTCAAAACCCGTCCAGTGTGAGTTCGAGTCTCACCGGGGGCACTGCAGAGGCAGAGTATGAATCTGCTGGTCGATGTATTCCCACGCAACGTAGAAACGAGCAGCTGGGCCGCAAAGTCTTGCGCTTCCTTCTTGATGCGGAGTCCCCGGCGGGTCGTCTGCCGGTTCTCTGGCGTTCGATAGGTAACCCGTTAGCGGACACCGGACTTCGTGCTGTAGCGGTCGACGGACGCCACCATTCCCGATCCGTCACGTGTTCCCTCGTCGATCCGGCAGACAGGGCGGGCCGAGACGGCGCATCCTGAGTGGGTGGCGGGAGCCGTGGGGTCGGCGGCGGAGAATCTCGGCAAGGGCTATCGACTCAGGAGGACTCGATGACCTCACACGTGAACCGAACCCCGATTCCGCCCGGCATCGAGATGCCGGATGAGGTCCACACCCGGTTGGGCACGCTGCGGTTCTTCGACGGAGTCCCGGACGACGAGACGACCCGGACACTGTTCGACAACCTGGACTTCCAGCGGGCGGTGCAGGCGTACCTGCTGGCGGAGCATCCGGTGTCTTGGGGGGCGTGGCGCCGAGGGCTGTCGCGCTGGGGCCCGGCCAACACCACGATGGCGCTCTGGGAGGACCTGTGCCACCCGTGCACCGTCGGACCGACGATGCACACGACCGTCGTCTACTTCTACATGTGGATCGACCTCCACGACGGACCCATCGTCCTGGAAGCCCCTCCCGACGTGTACGGCCTGATCGACGACTCGTGGGGGCGATGGGTCGTCGACATCGGCGCGACCGGACCCGACAAGGGCCAGGGCGGCAAGTACCTGTTCCTGCCGCCTGCATACGACGGCGAGGTCCCGGACGGCTACTTCGTGTTGCGGTCCCGTAGCTACGGGTTGGTCCTCGTCTCGCGCGGTTTCCGCGACGAGCATGGCGACCCGCATCCGGCCGCCGACATGATCAAGGCGAAGGCCCGGGCTTACCCCCTGGCTCAGGCCGACGACCCGCCGCCAATGCGATTCGTGAACGTCTCCTTCGAGCCGTGGGTCACCATCCCGGCCGCCGACTACCAGTACTGGGAGCTGCTCAACGAGGTGGTCCAGTCCGACCCGCCGGAGTCATCCGACCCGGTCACGCTGGGGATGTTCGCCGCCGTCGGCATCCAGCACGGCAAACCGTTCGACCCCGACGAGCGGATGCGGGCAATCCTGACCGAGGCAGCCGCGGTCGGCGATGCGACCGCCCGCGCGCTCCTCTACCGGATCCGCCAGCCCGAGGCACGCTACTACCCGGACGGCGCCTGGCGGGTCTTCCTCTTCGCCGGCTACCAATTGCAGGACAATGGCGCCGCCATGCTCGACACCGGTGCCGCCCTCGGCTTCATCGGGAGCGGATCAAGTCCGGCGTACCTGACGGAAATGGTCGGCGCCGGATCGCAGTATGTGACGGCGTTCGTCGATGCCACCGGTGTGCCCTTCGACGGCGGCAGGACCTACCGGCTGCACGTCCCGCCGAACGTACCGGTCAACAACTTCTGGTCGATCGTCGTCTACGACACCCAGACCCGGTCGATGCTGCAGACCAACCAGGAATGGCCCACCGTTGCCAGCGACCGCGACATGATCTCGAACGAGGACGGCTCAGTCGACGTCCACTTCGGTCCCGAACAGCCCGAGGGAAGCCGCAACTGGATCCAGACCCTGCCCGGCAAGAGCTGGTTCGCGATAGTCCGGCTCTACGGTCCGCTGGAACCGTGGTTCGACAAGACATGGAGACTGCCCGACATAGAACCGGTCGGGTAACGCCACTGGTGCGTCGTCAGCCCGTCCACGTGTTCGATGAAATTCACACGCGCACAGCTGGTTTCCATTCATTTGAACGGCAAATCCGCCGTCATTACGCACCGGTTCGCCGACGATCGCGGTGTAGACGACAGCGCGTTCACAGCAGCCGTGCACCCCGCTCAACACTGCATCACGAAATTCGCGCCGGGACCATTCCCGCGGCGGCTACGATTCCGGGATGTATGAACAGAACGCTCGGCGGCGTGTACCTGCTTGCAGCGAATCGGTCCGATGACGGTGCGCCGGCGGGGCCCACTGTTGATGGCCGTCGGCGCGTGGATGGTGGTCTGCGCGATGGCCGCATCTTCCACGGTTGCATTCGCAGCGCCCAACCCGGCAGGACCAGTTGGGTCGGATCGATCCGCTGTGGTGTCCGTGACGGCTCTGGGCGGACGCCAGTTCGCGGTGACGGTGTATTCGGCGGCGATGAATCGCCGGATACCGCTGTGGGTGTCGCACCCGAATGCGTCGGCACCCGCGCTGTATCTCCTCAACGCCGTCGACGGCGGCGAGGGCGGGGGCGCGTGGACCGGACGAACCGACGTGGCCTCGTTTTTCGCTGACAAGAACGTCAACGTGGTGATCCCGATGGGAGGCCGCGCCAGCTACTACACCGATTGGCAACATCACGATCCCGTCTTGGGCACCAACAAATTGGCGACGTTCCTGACCCGCGAGTTGCCGCCATTGCTCAACGCCAGATTCTCCATGACCGGTCGAAATGCAGTTGCCGGATTGTCGATGTCGGCGACCTCGGCCCTGGACCTGGCGGCCCATGCACGCGGGCTCTATCAGGCGGTGGGTTCCTACAGCGGCTGCACACGCATGAGCGACCCCGTGGTGCAGGCGTCGGTGTACGCGGAGTTGGCGATCTTCGGCGCCAATGCGGCCAACATGTGGGGTCCACCCGGCGATCCTGCGTGGGCCGACCACGATGTGACGCTGCACGCGGATCGACTGCGTGGCACCCACGTGTACATTTCGGTCGGCACCGGCCTTCCGGGCCCGCACGAAACACCCAATGCGCCGGGGATCGGCGGCAATGTCGGTGCGCTGGTCGATCGAGTTGTCGTCGGCGGAGCGTTGGAGGCGTTTGTCAATCAGTGCACGCGGCCATTGGTGGACCGCTTACGTGCCCTGCGCATCCCGGTGACTGTGGGCATGCCTGCGGCCGGCACACACTCATGGCCGTACTGGCAAGACCAGCTGCACAGATCTTGGCCCACACTGGCTGCCGCGATCGGCGCATGAGCCGAATCCCGAAACGTGTCGCAGATCGGCCACATTCAAAGCGCCCATTTCGCACATTCCGGACGACATCGCTGGTTTCGCAAAACATTTCGCCGGGTACTGCTTTCTCCAGATGTTGTCAGTCTGTGGTGAGTTCGCAGCACGGGTGGCAAGATTACCGTTCATAATCGGAGAACCCGAACACATTTGAGCTGAGCGTCAACAGGAGCAACTGAGACTGGCAGGAAGATTCCAGCAACGAGAAAGTACCGATTGCGATGACAGCATGTCTCGATATCCGAGCCGAGCGCGAGCGGGTCACCCGCGCGTTTCGCCCGGGGCGACCGTTGCCCGATTTTGGCTACAGCAGCGAAGAGGACGCC
Source organism: Gordonia sp. GONU (assembly GCF_024733855.1). Taxonomy (NCBI): domain Bacteria; kingdom Bacillati; phylum Actinomycetota; class Actinomycetes; order Mycobacteriales; family Gordoniaceae; genus Gordonia; species Gordonia sp. GONU. The sequence goes on along the minus strand of NZ_JANRHB010000029.1, from coordinate 12,289 downwards.
TTGTGGTCGCGTGTGTTCGCGACCCTTCGCGGCATGCATGAGGATCTCAGCTGCATGGCGTATCAGGGGGCCGCACAACGCGTGAAGCTGCCCACCGGCCGGGTGCCGCAGCTCAGTGAGGTCTCACGTACCCTTCGGTCCTTGACCGGCTTCGAGCTCGCACCGGCGATGGGGGCAGTACCGGGCCCGCTGTTCTACGGACCACTTGCCAAGGGCATTCTCACGTCAACCCCGGATGTGCGCCCGGTCACGGAGCAATCATTCTCGCCTGACCCCGATGTCATTCATGAACTGGTCGGCCATGGGGTGATGCTTGCCGATCCGGAGTTCGCGGAGCTGTACCGCCGGTTCGGACGAGCTGCCTTACACGCCGACTCTGACGAGGTGCGGACGGCGATCTCACGGTTGTTCTGGTTCACCATGGAGGTCGGCCTGGTCATCGAGAACGGCCGCCCGCGAGCGTGTGGTGCCGCCATCTTGTCCTCGGTTGCAGAGATGGAGTCTTTCGAGGATGCGGAGTTGAGAGACTTCCGGGTCGAGGATGTCATTGCCAGCGACATCGACGACAGCATCTGTCAGCCAGTGCTGTATGTCGCCGATTCGGTCAGCCAGATGATGGACGCCGTTGAACGTTTCCTCGCAGCTGGTGCCGAACTGTGACAGTGCAATCAAGCACAGTCGCCGTCGCTGACGCCCTCGCCGTCGAGCGCTGAGGACTTTGCCGTGCTGGACCTGTCGGGCGACGTGCGCCAGAATGGCAGCGCGATACCGGCGGCGAGCACCTTCGAATTGTCGGTCGCGCAGTCCGAACTGTGGATGGCGCAACAACTTCACCCGCGCACGCCGTTCTCCATTTCTCAGTATGCCGATCTGCACGGACCCGTCGATCTCGAACTGCTACAGGACTGTTGGCGACGGGCCGGTCGAGAATTGCAGTCGCCACATGTGCGTTTCACGGTCGTCGGTGGTAGGCCGCGCCAATACGTCGACCATGATCTACCGGCGGGGTTCGACTGCATCGATGTGAGCGATCAACCCGATCCAGACCATGCCACTCGTGTCTGGATGAGCAACGACCTTGAGGCCGCCATCGACTTGTCGGGTCCCGATGTCACCAGGACGGTGATATTCACCCTCGGTCCCGACCGATACCGCTGGTGCGCGCGCAGCCACCATATTGCGATGGACGGCTTCGGCGCCGCGCAACTATCGCAGCGAACGGCCGAACTGTACTCCGCCGCAACCGAAGGTACGGCCGCTCCACCGTGTCGGGCGATGCTACTGACCGAGATTGTGGCGACCGAGCAGCGGTATCGGTGCTCGCCACGATTCGACGCCGACCGCGCGTACTGGGCTGGGCAGCTCGCCGGTCTGGATCACATCACCAAGCTGACCGATCGGTACGCTGCACCGTCGACAAGGCCGCATTCGGCGCAGGCAACGGTTGATGCAGCAGCAACGGCGCGGCTCGATGCCGTGGCCGGCCGGTACGGCACCGGAATGGCAGAGGTGTTGGTCGCGGCAGCAGTCGGGTTCCTGGCGCACATGACCGGTGACCGCGATGTCACAGTGTCACTGCCGGTGGCCGCCAGAACCACCGGGGCACTGCGTCGATCGGCGGGGATGGTCTCGAACGTGGTGCCCATACGCGTGCGAGGCGTAGCCGAGAGCACGGTCGCTGAACTGGTGCAACAGGTGCGCCTGACCATCATCGGCGCGTTGCGGCACCAACTGTATCGCCACGAAGACCTGCTCCGCGACCACGGTGTGGGGCTGGCCGGTCGCAGTGGCTATGGTCCGCTGATCAACGTCCTCACCCTTCCCGAGAGCATCGGCTTCGGTGGCGCCCGCGGTCGGGCGCACCTGCTCTCGGCCGGGCCGGTAGAAGATCTGTCGGTCAGCTGCTACCGAGTCGGTACCGGACCCCTCAGCATCGATTTTCATGCCAACCCCGCCCTGTACACCGCAGATGAGCTGGATCGGTATCACCAGCAGTTCATGGACTGGTTGTCCCGATTCCTGCGGGCTTCGGCCGGGGAGAAGGTGTTCGCACTCAGGGCCGGCACACGGAGCGTCGCGGCCCCGCAGTCCCGGCGTCGGTCGCGGTTGCTGCCGGAGCTGCTGGCGGCCGGGATCGGTGCCGGTGAACGGATTGCACTGAGCGGGCCGGACCGGTCGGTGTCGTATCGCGAACTCGACGAGGTGACCGCACAGTGGGCACGTGAGCTGACAGCACGTGGGGCCGGTCCGGAAGTCGTTGTAGCGGTGGCCTTGTCCCGATCGGTGGAATCGGTCATGGCGCTGTGGGCGGTAGCCCGGGCAGGGGCGGTGTTCTTCCCGGTGAATCCCACCGATCCGCCGGCGCGGGTGACGAAGCTGATTGCAGATTCTGGGGCGATGTCGGGAATCACCCTCACCAGATGGTGCACACTGCTGGACGCCACGGCGGTGGATTGGTTGCTACTCGACAGCGACGAATTCACCTGCGCCGCAGCAACACAGCCGGTTGTGGCAGTGACCGATGCGGATCGGACACGGCCGCTGCGCGCCGCTCACCCCGCTTATCTGATCTACACCTCCGGATCCACCGGCGAGCCGAAGGGTGTGCTCAGCACTCACGAGGGCCTGCCGGCACTGAGTGACGAACTGCTCGCTCGGGGCCGGATTCGCCCGGAATCGGTGGTGCTGCTGGCGCATTCACCCTTCTGCGACGCGTCGATGCTCGAATACCTCTCCGCATTCGTGTCCGGTGCGAAGCTGGTCGTGCCGGCCCCGGACATCGTGGCCGGCGAACAACTCTCCCAGGTGATCGAGCAGGAGGCGATCACCCATTTGAACGTCACGCCGACCATTTTGGCGACACTCGACCCGCATCGACTGACGTCGCTGCAATGCGTCACCGTCGGCGGCGACAAATGCCCACCGGCACTTGCAGGCCGCTGGGCCACCCGGGTGCCCATGTTCAATTCCTACGGCCCGACCGAAGCCACTGTGATCGTGACCCACACCGGTGCGCTCGATCCCAACGCGACCATGACGATCGGCGGGGCACTCCCCGGAGTGCAGACTCTCGTGCTGGATGCCAGGCTCGGCCTCGCACCGCCCGGGGCCCGCGGCGAACTCTATGTCGCCGGTGACGCGTTGGCGCGAGGCTATCTGGGACGGCCCGCGACCACGGTCCATTGTTACGTGGCAAACCCGTACGGCCCCGAGGGAACCCGAATGTATCGCACCGGTGATGTGGTTCGCGAGCAGCCGGACGGCACCCTGGAGTACCTCGGACGAAGCGATCTCCAGATCTCGCTACGCGGGCAGCGCATCGAACCGTCCGAAGTCGAGCGTGCTCTGACCGCGGACGAGGCAGTTGATCAGGCCGTGGTGCGGATGTGGACGTCCGACACACTCGGCGACCGGTTGATCGGTTATGTCGTCGCGGCTGATGGCGACGGCTTCGACCGCGCCGCCGTGTTGGCGCGGTTGCGGACGGTGTTGCCGCCGGCCATGGTTCCGGCAGCGTTGGTGCCGCTGACCGCGATACCGATCAACCCCGGCAGCGGTAAGGCCGACCGATCCGCACTGCCTGATCCACAAGTGCTGGCGCGTCCCGCATTTCGCCCGCCGCAAACACAGATCGAGCACATCGTGGCAGCGGCGATCGCCGAAGTGACCGGACACTCGCTCGTCGGTCTGGACGACAATTTCTTCGAACTCGGTGGCAATTCGCTGCTGGGAGTGGATCTGTGTCAACGATTGTCGGAGCAGAGCGGCACCGCGGTGGCGATGTCGTCGTTGTTCACCCCGACGGTGGGCACCTTGGCAGCCGCCATCGAGTCCTCGGCGACGGTCGGCACGAACAGTGATCCGACGGCAGGTGTGTCCGCGCTGGAGACAATTCTTCCGTTGCGTGGCACCGGTTCAGGGACGCCGTTGATCTGCCTGCATTCCGCCGTGCCGCTGTCGTGGTGTTACACCGGCTTGCTGCAATACGTCAGCGACCGGCCGATCTACGGGCTGCAGTCCCCAGCCATCGCCGCCGGAGGGCAGCGGTGGCGAACCGTCGAGGAGTTGGCGCAGGTATACCTCGACGAGCTCACCCGTGTGCAACCACAGGGGCCCTACCACCTGTTGGGATGGTCGCTGGGCGGGCAACTCGCGCACGCGCTTGCCATCGGGCTACGCGCTCGTGGGCATGACGTGGATTTGCTCATCATGCTCGACAGCGTCGTGTTCGCCGACGGCACACCCCGACCGCCATCGCCGACGCTGCGCGATCTGATCACCCACCTACAAGGCAACGAGACAGACACTCCTGACAGCAGGCCGCTGGCCATCGACGACGCAGTCGATCTGCTCGCCCACACCACCGGGCCGGGCCGGGGGTTGACCCGTCAGCAGCTCGAGCGCCTGCACCAAGGATATGTCGACTGCGTTGGCAT
>NZ_JANRHB010000029.1:0-7753 GCF_024733855.1 Gordonia sp. GONU | reverse complement strand
TCGGCGCGCTACCGGCCGAAATCCTACGACGGGGACTTGCTGTACTTCTCGGCACGCGAAGGAATCACCGGCGGCCTCACGTGCGACATGTGGCGACCGTATGTGTCCGGAACGATCATCGAACACTCCGTCGACGTCACGCATGCCCAAATGGCGAACCCCGAGGCCCTCGCGGTCATCGGACCGATCCTGGAGGCCGAATTGACTCGGCGCAATCGCATCGGCGGGCGACCGTGAAGTCATGCAGCACGCAGAAGGTCTGCCATGACGTCGGCAGCAGAGTGACGGAGGGGCATGTGGGCAAACACTTCGATGCGATCCTGGCGGTCACGGTGTCGGTCGCTTCATCGGTTCTGCTGATCACACGTCGGCCGAGACTCTTTGGGAGTCGACTCTCGCGGGTTGCGCTGGCGGCCATCGCGGCACTCGGTCTGGCTATCGGCGTCAACGAGTGCATCGGTAGGCCGGTGATGTTTCTGCGATGGTCGTATCTGCGGTTCCTGTTCGGTCTGCGGCATATGGGCGCCACCTGGCAGGTCGGTGACGGTCGCGAACAGGCCTTGGCCGACTACGTGTGTACGCATGCTCGTCGGAACGACATCGACGACGTCATCCGGGCGATTGACGAGTTCTGCTATACCAAGAGCTATCTGATCAACATCGGTGACGAGAAAGGCAAGTTGCTGGATCGCGCTGTCGCAGCAGCACAACCGCGCCGGTTGCTGGAACTCGGCACCTACTGCGGCTACAGCGCACTGCGCATTGCGCGTGTCATGCCCGCCGACGCCGTCTTGTACTCGATCGAATTCAATCCGGCGAACGCCGCTGTGGCCCGACGGATCTGGGATCACGCGGGCATCGGCGAGCGCATCGTCGTGATCGTCGGAACGTTGGACGATGACGGGAGAACCCTCAGCACGCTGGGCGACAAACACCAGTTCGCCCCCGGAACCCTCGATTTCGTCTTCATCGACCACGAAAAAGACGCGTATCTCCCCGATCTCCGCCGGATCCTGGATCACGAATGGCTGCACCCGGGCTCGGTTGTCGTGGCAGACAACGTCAAATACCCAGGCGCCCCACAGTACCGAGCATTCATGCGCGGCCAAGAGGGCCTCGACTGGCATACCCGAGAACACCCGTCACACGCCGAATACCAGAAGATCATCAAAGACGTCGTGCTCGAATCGACCTACCTCGGCCGACCAGACGATGAGCAATCAGTAAGCGGCCCAAACCACCTCGTTCAGGATGAGCAGCAGCATCCTTGAAAGGCGGATTCGACGATCTGCAGACATCACGGCCGCAGGTTCAAATCCCGTCCAGTGTGAGTTCGAGTCTCGGTTGGGGCGCTGCCGCGATCATCGTCATCATCACCACGAAGGGACGACCGGGTGTGCCCACACCTCGAGCCCCCGAACCTCAGACCTCCGCGGAGGAACCAGTACCGTCGCGATTTACACGAAGCGATCGATACTCCGCAGCGACACTACCGCCGGAAAAGCTTGTTCCCCAACCACACCAGCGGGTCGTACTTCCGGTCGGCCACCCGTTCCTTCATCGGGATCAGCGCATTGTCGGTGATCTTGATGTTCTCGGGGCACACTTCGGTGCAGCACTTGGTGATGTTGCAGAAGCCTAGGCCGTGCTCGTTCTGTGCGGTCTCGCGCCGTTCGGCGACGTCGAGAGGGTGCATGTCGAGCTCAGCGATGCGCATGAGATAGCGCGGCCCGGCGAAGGCCTGTTTGTTCTCCTCGTGATCGCGCACCACATGACAGACGTTCTGGCACAGGAAGCACTCGATGCACTTACGGAACTCCTGGGACCGCTGTACGTCGACCTGCTTCATGCGGTACTCCCCCGGTCCCAGACCCGGCGGCGGGGTGAAGGCCTGGATCTCGCGGGCCTTCTCGTAGTTGAACGAGACGTCGGTGACCAGGTCGCGGATCACCGGGAACGTCCGCAACGGGGTCACCGTGATGATCTCATCCTCGGTGAACGTGGACATCCGGGTCATGCACAGCAGTTTGGGGCGACCATTGACCTCCGCCGAACACGAGCCGCACTTGCCGGCTTTGCAGTTCCATCGCACGGCCAGGTCGGGAGCCTGGGTTGCCTGCAGGCGGTGGATGATGTCGAGCACCACCTCACCGTCGTTCGCGAGCACCGTGAAGTCCTGGAGCCCCCCTCCTTCGGTGTCGCCGCGCCACACCCGGAATCTCGCGTCGTAGCCCATCTCAGTTCTCCTGCCTACCAACGGCATCGGGGTGGCCGGCGATTTCAGCGGCGGTGTAGTACTTCTCGATCTCGGCGAAGTCGAACAACTCCAGGAGATCCGGACGCATCGGGGTCTGTTCTTGCTTCACGACGTCGACTTCGGGGACCGGGGAGCCGTCGCCGATGTCCGCGGTGCACACCAGCAGTGTGTTGCGCCAGTCCGAGTCCATCGACGGGTGGTCGTCGCGCGTGTGTCCGCCGCGACTCTCGGTACGCATGAGGGCCGCTTTCGCCACACACTCGCTGACCAGCAACATGTTCCGGAGATCGATCGCCAGATGCCAGCCCGGGTTGAACTGCCGGTGACCTTCGACCTGCATGTCGCCGAGCCGGTTTCGAAGGTCGGCCAGAACTCGCAGCGCTTCCTGCATCTCGTCTTCCTTACGGATGATGCCCACGAGATCGTTCATCGCCTGCTGCAGATCCATGTGCAGCGTGTAGGGGTTTTCCGGTTTGCCGTCGGCCGGCGGATCGAACGGCGAGAGCGCGTATCTCGCCGCGCGGTCGATGTCGTCCTGGGCGATTCCGGGCCGGTTGCCCAGTGACTCGACATACGACGCCGCGCCGAGCCCGGCGCGTCGACCGAAGACCAGCAGGTCCGACAACGAGTTACCGCCCAACCGATTCGATCCGTGCATCCCCCCAGAGCACTCGCCGGCAGCGAACAGACCCGGTACCCGGGAGGCGCCGGTGTCCGGATCGACCTCGATCCCACCCATCACGTAGTGGCAGGTGGGGCCCACCTCCATCGGCTCGGCGGTGATGTCCACGTCGGCGAGCTCTTTGAACTGGTGATGCATCGACGGGAGTCTGCGGATGATCTCCTCGGCCGGCATCCGGGAGGCGATGTCGAGGTAGACGCCGCCGTGTTCGGTTCCGCGACCGGCCTTGACCTCCTCGTTGATCGCCCGAGCGACCTCGTCACGTGGAAGAAGATCGGGTGTGCGGCGGGCAGAGTCGTTGTCGGCCAGCCACTCGTCGGCTTCATCCTCGGTCTCGGCATACTGCCCCTTGAACACCGGCGGGATGTAGTCGAACATGAACCGCTTGCCGTCGGTGTTCTTCAGGACTCCGCCGTCACCGCGGACGCCCTCGGTCACCAGGATGCCCTTCACGCTGGGCGGCCACACCATCCCGGTCGGATGGAACTGGACGAACTCCATGTTGATCAGGCTCGCGCCGGCGCGCAGGGCGAGAGCGTGGCCGTCACCGGTGTACTCCCAGGAATTCGACGTCACCTTGAAGGATTTGCCGATCCCGCCGGTCGCGACCACCACGGCAGGCGCCTCGAACACGATGAACCGCCCGGACTCCCGCCAGTAACCGAACGCGCCGGCGATGGCGTCGCCGTCCTTGAGCAGCTCGGTGATGGTGCACTCGGCGAAGACCTTGATCCGCGACTCGTAGTCGCCGGTCGCCGCGAAGTCCTCCTGCTGCAGAGACACGATCTTCTGCTGCATCGTCCGGATGAGTTCCAGTCCGGTCCGGTCACCGACATGCGCCAGCCGCGGGTAGGTGTGACCGCCGAAGTTGCGCTGGGCGATTCGACCATCGGCGGTCCTGTCGAACAGCGCCCCATAGGTTTCCAGCTCCCACACACGATCGGGTGCTTCCTTGGCGTGGAGTTCGGCCATCCGCCAGTTGTTGAGGAACTTCCCGCCGCGCATCGTGTCCTGGAAGTGGGTCGCCCAGTTGTCCTTCGCGTTCGCGTTACCCATCGACGCCGCACAACCACCCTCGGCCATCACGGTGTGCGCCTTGCCGAACAGCGACTTGCACACCACGGCCACGGAATATCCCTTTTCCCGGGCCTCGATGACCGCCCGCAGACCGGCACCACCCGCACCGATCACAACGACGTCGTATTGGTAGCGTTCCGGTTCGGTCATCTAGCGCGACTCCCAACATTGAAAACGGTTGCACAACAGTGGTTTCGACTCAATCGATCAACCCACGAACCTCAGATCCGAGATGGTGTCGCTGGCCACCAACATGATGTAGAAATCGGTGAGCATCAACGTACCGAGCGTGATCCAGGCGAACTGCATGTGCCGGGTGTTCAGTCTGGAGACCCGCGTCCAGATCCAGTACCTCACCGGATGTTTCGAGAAGTGCTTGAGCCGGCCGCCGGTCACGTGACGGCACGAATGACACGACACCGTGTAGATCCAGAGCAACAGCACGTTGACCACGAGGATCACGTTGCCCAACCCGAAGCCGAAACCACCGCCCTTGCCGTGGAAGGCGACGATGGCGTCGTAGGTGTTGATCACCGAGATGATGACGGCCACATAGAAGAAGTACCGGTGCGAGTTCTGGATGATCAGCGGAAGCCGCGTCTCCCCGGTGTACTTGGTATGGGGTTCGGCGACCGCACACGCGGGCGGCGACAGCCAGACCGACCGGTAGTAGGCCTTGCGGTAGTAGTAGCAGGTCAACCGGAATCCGAGCAGGAACGGCAGCGACAGGAACGCCAGCGGTATCCACATCGGCAACTCGGGGAAGGGTGTGCCGAAATGGCTCGACCCAGGGACGCACGACTCGCTCAGACACGGCGAGTAGAACGGCGTCAGATAGTGATAATCCGCGACGTAGTAGGCGCTCCGGACGAACGACCGCACGGTCGCGTAGACGACGAAAGCCGCGAGACCCACGACCGTCAGCAACGGCGACAACCACCATCGGTCGGTCCGTAGGGTTCGCGCCGTCAGGCGCGCCCGTCTCGGGGAGAAGACCCCGAGTGACTCCCGCTCAGCCGCGGGGGCGCTCACTTCGTGCGCTCACGCGAGTGGAAGCCGAGCCCTTCGTCTTGAGCGCCGAGCCACGCGGCCTCGTCGGACTTGCTGTCGGGAACGTAGACGACCTGCTCCTTGGCCTTCACCTTGATCGGCTTGGGCGGGCTGTGTTCGAAGTCGTGCAGGTCGATCTCGAGGCGGTCGAGGTCGTTGGCCATCCGGCGAACCGCGTCGGTATCGCCGTAGTGCGCCCTCAGTCCGACGATGTGATGCCGCAGCGTGGTGATACTACGGTGCAGTTCTCTCATTTCGGCCATTATCATGGCGCTCCCTCCACAGCCTATGTGATATCCAACACAGTACCGGCAGGGTCGGTTCAGTCAACGGTTTCCGAGGATCGTGTCGCGTGGACGGGGAACACGACGGTTCATGCACTCCTGCCACTGACCCGCAACAGCGCGTGGCGCATGCGATCTGACATGTCGCTCAAGATCGCCGAATCCTCGTCCCCGAGGGCGGTCGACGCGCGGACCTCGTCATCGGCCAACTCCGGCGCGGCGTCACGTTTACGTCCTCGCGTCGATGGCCGTGCCGTTTCTGCTGCCGGCTCGCTACTCCGCCGGCACCGAGTGGCTCCTCCCGGCCGTCGAGGGGCGATACTGCTGACGCTCATCGTCGTCGATCCCGGCCGTAATCCGCGGCGCCATCCGGATCTCGCGTTCCCCAGCATCTCGACCCGGCCTGGCGCGAACGCCGTGAACCTGCTCGGGCAGGGTTAGACCGGTTCTCGGACCACGCCGAAGTGACGAACAGATCCGGAGAGTCCGGGGAGCTCCTTCAACGGCGTCCAGGTCCGCAGCCCGTCGCCACTGTCGGAGTAGAAGTACCGGCGGTCCCGATAGGCGTCGACATAGAGCCGCCAGTTGCCGTTCGGCAGCTGGACCACGGCAGACCCCTCGACCAGGCGACCCCACGGACCCGGAGCGACGAATCGGTACGGCCCCACCAGCGACCCGGATACCGCGTGTTCGATGACCTTCTTGGTCTCGTTCTTGGTGAACGCGTGATACGTCGCCCCGACCTTCACGACAGTGGTGTCGATACGGTCCGCCCCGAGGCCGAGGATCGGAACCGGTGGACTCCACAACCGAAGTCCCGGATCGAGCGCGGTCATCAGATACGGAACGAATCCGCCACCCGTCGACATCGACAGGATCACGTTGACCCGGCCACCTTCGACGAACCACTCCGGCGCCCACGCCTTGGTGGTGAACGGCGACAACGACGGTCCGTCACTGGAGCCCGCCGATCCGAAACTCAGCGAGCCCGCCGACGACCCGGTGCCGTCACCCGTGCCGGGCAGGAAGGCACAGCACAACGGCACCGGGTAGTTGTGCATGAAGGTCCAGTTCACGCGGTCACGACTGCGCGCGAAGCCGATCGACGTCGAACCGGTGGTGTAGGTGACGTAGTACCAGCCGTCCGAACTCCGGAAGATACTCGGGTCACGCACCAGACCCGACGGTGGCTGGTAAGCCGACATGCGGATCGGCTGGAACCGGGTCGCGTCCGAGGACTGGTACACGTCCATGTGCCGGGCACTGGTGTTGGAGAACCCCACCATCGTGTACCGCCAGTTGTCCGGCGCCGCGTCTGCGGCACCCGGGGTGCCGGCCAGCAGCGCCGAGAGTGCAAGGACCGCGATCGCCAATGAGCCGACGCGGGACCGGCGAGTGAGGATTCGCTGGGGCAGCAACATTGAAGCAGTATCCGCGAAATCGACTGTGGTGTGAATGGCTTTCGCCGATACAACCACCGGCATTCGAGACACCCGGGATGCCCATCGACGACCGGAGGCCCTTTACACCACACCTCCGACACTTCTAGTGCCGCCATCCGGCACCGAATTCTTCTGCACGGCACAGTAATTGCGTGTACAGTCGAACATGCATTCGAACCACGGATTCAGGAGGTGACCGTCATGACCGACATCGCATCTACTGATGTCGTCGACGAGCCCGCCCCTGCCGAGATGCCCGATTTGCTCGATGAACTCGACACGATCGTCGACAAGCTGCAGAACACCGGTTTCACCCGCCTGTCCGATGCCGAAGTCGATGACGCCGGCATGCGCATCGAACGGGCCATCGCCCGACTCACCTACACCGGCAACCAGCAGATCGTCGAAGCCGATCAGCGCGACCTGCCACGCAAGTCCGGCTACCGCAGCGTCATCGACTACATGAAACACCGACTCCGCATCGCCTACCCCGGCAAACGACTCAAACAGACCCGGGCCACCGCGACCTACCCCGACCTCACCACTGGTGAACCCCTCGAACCCACGCACCCGACGCTGGCCGAGGCGTTCGCCAATGGCCAAGTCGGTTCAGCTCACGTGCACGCCGTGATGGACGTGTTGGATCAGATTCCGCACGCCATCCCACTTGATGTGCAGGTCGCCGCCGAACGCACCATGGCCGAACAAGCCGTCAACCTCACCCCCGAGCAGATCACTGACGTAGGTTCGCGACTACTGGCCCACCTCGACCCCGACGGAACACTCGCCGACGACACCGACCGCCAACGCCGTCGCAAACTGTCGGTCAACCGGCAACGTGCCGACGGCACCGCCAAGATGTCCGCCGACCTCACACCCGAACTCCTCGCGCGGATCACCATGCTGCTCGCGGTCTGGGCCAAACCCGGCATGAACAACCCCGACGACCCCGAATCACCGC
>NZ_JANRHB010000028.1:0-65616 GCF_024733855.1 Gordonia sp. GONU | reverse complement strand
GCCGAAGAGCCATGTACTCCTCCACAAGAGCTTCGATCTCCTCGACCGTGTAACCCGGTGACATGCTCACAGTGTGCTCCTCCCCATCAGGAGTGACTCACATCCAGAGTGGCAACCACCGTTGGCGGGATAAAGAGCAACGTGATCAGTCCTCGCACCTCACCGGTCAGCCCGTGGTTCGGCCGCCGCCGAGCAATTCCCGGATGTCGTCGGCGCTGATCGCTGCGCCGAAGAGATCACCGTCGTCGATGACGGCGTTGAAGAGCTCACGCTTACGCTCCTGCAGCGCAACGACTTTCTCCTCGATGGTGTTCGCCGACACCAGCCGGTACACGGTGACCGGCCGGGTCTGTCCGATGCGGTGCGCACGGTCGACGGCCTGCGCCTCCGCCGCCGGATTCCACCACGGGTCGCACACGAAGCAGTAGTCCGCCTCGGTGAGGTTGAGACCGAACCCGCCCGCTTTGAGACTGATCAGGAACACCTTCGACGGCCCGCCGGTGAACCGTTCGATCGCCGCGGTCCGACGTCGCGAGCTCATCGACCCGTCGAGGTAGCTGTACTCGACGCCGGCGTCGGCGAGATGTTTCTCGAGAAGCCGCAGGAACCCGGTGAACTGGCTGAACACCAGGGCCGAGTGACCTTCGGCGATGAGTTCCGGAATCTGTTCGGTCAGGTAGTCGATCTTCGCCGATGCGACGTCGGAGTGCTTGTCGTCGACGAGTCCCGCGTGCAGGCTCAACTGCCGAAGCATCGTCAGGGAGCGGAAGATCTCGAACCGGTTGCCGTCGAAGTCGTCGAGCAGTCCCAGAAGGCTCTGGCGTTCACGGGTGAGTCGTGCCTGATAAAGCTTGTCGTGCTTGGCATTCAGATCGATCGACAGCACCTGTTCCTGCTTGGCCGGGAGATCCCGGACCACCTGGTCCTTGGTGCGGCGCAGCATGATCGGCCGTATCCGGCGTCGGAGCAACTCCAGCCGCTCCGGTTGGGCGCCGCTCTCGATCGGCTTGCGGAAGTACTCGGTGAAGATCTTGGGCGAGGGGAACAGCCCGGGAGCCGTCAGTGACAGCAGCGACCACAGCTCCATCAAGTTGTTCTCCATCGGCGTGCCGGTGATGGCGAGCTTCATCTCGGCGTCGAGTCGGCGAGCGCACTGATGGGCCTTGCTGTTGTGGTTCTTGACGAATTGCGCCTCGTCGAAGATCACCCCCGTCCACCCGACCGCGCCGAAGTCGTCGAAACCGATACGCATCAACGCATACGACGTGATGACCAGTTGCGCACCGGCGATACGGTCGGCGAAGGGCTTCTTCGCGCGCCCGCTGGTCTCGGTCACGGCCGCGACCCTCAGATCCGGAACGAAGCGCGCTGCTTCGGCTGCCCAGTTCGAGATGACACTGGTCGGTGCCACCACGAGAAAACAACTGCCCGGCTCCTCTTCGATCACCCGGGCGATCAGGGCCAACGACTGCAGCGTCTTGCCCAGGCCCATATCGTCGGCGAGGACGCCACCGATCTTGTTCTGCCACAGAAAGTTCAACCAGTCGAGACCCGCGGACTGATAGTCGCGCAGGTCGGCGACGAGTGCGGCCGGCGTCGGACACGGCATCGGTGGTGTCGCCGCGGCCAATCGGGTCAGTCGTTCCTGCCACTGCGCGAGGTCCTTGTCGACGACACCGAGGTCGAGCAGTTCATTCCAGAGGGTTGGATTGTGGGTATCTCGGCGGACTCGTCCGTTGTCGAGCTCGCCCAGTTCGCGCGCCTCCTCCACAAGCTGTGCCAGGCGCAGGATCTCAGGGGTGTCGAGCGGAAAGTAGGTCCCGTCGGGTAGGAGCATGTGCGTCGAGCCCGCAGACAGTGCCGCGAGGACCTTGATCAGCGACACCTCGATGCCGTCGACGCTGATGGTGACGGCAAGATCGAGCCAATCATTGTCGAAACTCTCTGCGCTGATGGCGATCTGAGGATCGGACTCGGCGGCTCGGAACTCCGGGAGTTCGCCGGCGATGTGCACTTCGACACCTGCGGCCCGCAGATCCGGGATCACCTCGTCGACAAGTCGAGCCGTCTCGACCGGCGTGTATCGGTACCGACGGGTCAAGTCCTCGATCGATGCCGCGGCAACGGCGTCACCTTCACCGAACTCGGCCGATTCTCGCACCGCCCCGCGGCCACCACGCTGATAGCCGCTCGCCTGCGTCTGCCACCTGCCGCACACCCGGGCGGCGGCTTCGACGTGAGGCCGGATCGACTGCCACAACCGGCCCTCGGCATCCCGATCCGCGTATGCGGGCGGGTGCGCGTCGTCGGAACTTCGTCGACGTCCGTTGACCTGGTAGACGATCGCCCAGTCCGTCAGCGCGCCACCGTCGTCGGCGACTCGCAAGGTCAGTTCGACTGCGGGGCCGATGATCTCGGGTGGTGAAACGGCCCCGTCGGCGATCTTCACCGCCATACTTCCGGCCAGGGCGGGCAGTACTTCGGTGGCGAAGTCGGCGACGTCCTCATCGGGTACTCGAAGCTCACCGCGATCGAGCAGCGCGTGGAATGCCCGGTCCGACGCAAGCGGTTCGAACGGCGCCAGGTACATCGTGCCGTCGTGGACCACCGAAACACCGTGGGTGGGTGAACCGATGAGTTGGACGCGTACGCCCCTCACGTCGATGCCGTCGACCTGGACGCGGCCGGTCACCACCAGACCGGCGTCGTCGCGATCGACGTCCACAGACGCCCGCGACGCGGTCAGCAGCTCGACACGTGCGGCCTCGGTCGTCTGGTGCGGGACCAGCGCGACGCCGTCGTCGACGGCGGCCCGGATCGCCGGCCACACCTCGGGCGGAGCCTGCCGTAGGTCGTGAACCTGCACGGTTCCGTAGCCGCTGTAGGCACTGTTGCCGAACAGGACGTTGATGGCGCGAACGCGGGCAAGGTGCGTCGGGTCGAAGTGGTGCGGCGGATGGTCTTGGGTCGACCGGTAACGGTCGGGTTCGTAGGATCGCTCGATCGAACTCCAGGTGATCCCGGTCCGGACCCACTTTCCGTTCTTGTTCGTGGTCACCAGGCGCAGAGACGGTTGCCCCAGGCCGTAGGGGCCGGTCACCTCCACGAGAAGCCCGATGGGTGCGGTGCCCCGCTTGTTCACCGCTTCGGGCTTGACGAGATCACCGAGCACCGAACGCCACGACGGCTGGGACGCCGCCACCGGCGAGCGACGCCCCAGATGGCCCAACCGGCTCACGGTCAGGACCAGTGCGGCGGCATGCTTGCACCGGTAACCGACCGGACACGTGCAATCGGTGTCCTTCAGGACGAGTTGTGCGCCGCCGGTATCGGCGAAGGCCGCCTGAACGTCGTACGGCGTCGGGTCGGTTCCGTAGCAGATCCCGCCGGCGGTCAGACGGCCCGGATCCCACTGCGTGACCACAACGCGACGTTGTCCCGCGTACACGGCACCGCGCTCGATCGTGCGGCTGTCGAAGCCGGACAGCAGGAAGACCTCGGCCGGGGCCAGGTAATCAGACAAGGTCACGTGACGAGGCTAGGCCACCTCGGCGACGAACGACACGTGCTGCCTCCGAGATGGCGGCGGCCGACGATTGTCCACAGGGAAGGCAGCTCGTTACCCGTGTAGGACTTCCCGCGGGATCACGTTGCTCTCTGTCGCACTTGGCGGGACGAATAGCAACGTGATCAGACGCGCGCCTGCTCGCCGACACCTGCGCACGCAAGCACGTGCCCGCACACGACCACGACCGCGCTGATCACCGCGGCGACGGCGAACACCGACCACAGCGCGACCTTCACCAACAGGGCTCCGACCAAGGCGCCCACCAGGATGGCGACGATGGCCGCGGATCGACGGTTCAGGATCGTCGCGCGACCGGGCCGTGCGAACATGTCGATCGCCCACGCGGTGATCGTCGACGTCACGACGACGGTCGTCACGTCGGCGACACCGATGTTGCGCGCCGCCGCAGCCTGCATGCCCATCGCGCACGCGGTCATCCCGACGGCGAACATCGCTGCCACATGCTGCGTCGACTGAGCCCAGATGATGACCGCGGTACCGGCGACCAGCGACGCCGACACCGCAAGCACAGCGGTCAACCGCGGACTCCACCCGCGCCGATCCGACCGTAGGAACAGGCTCGCCAACCCGGCGCCGAGGATGAACGCGACGAGGGCGAGCGCCACGGAGAACACCGGCAGTCCGTCGGCGCCGGCAGCACCCATCCCGAGGATCAGGACGTTCCCGGTCATGTTCCCCAGGAACACGGTGTCGAGACCGAGGAAACCGCCGGCGTCGACCACGCCGGTCGCGAACGTCAGCACGAGCATCAACGCGAGGTTTCGCGCCGCTTCGCGGTCAGCGCCGGGGGAACTGTCACTTGTGGTCAAGATCGGCTCCTTCGACCATGGATCTCGCCGACGACGCACGGCGGAACGTCGTGACCAGCGCTGTTCGGTCGCTCCGATCGTAAGGCCGCGAGGAGCAGGATGTCCGGCGAGTCCGGTTCCCGCGTGCGCGTTTCCGTCCCGCGTGCGCGTTTCCGTCCCGCTGATCGAGCTCTATGGACGGGAAGGAAACGGGACCGCGCGAACGCGAGAATCGTGGCCCGAGCATCGCCGGGTATCGTCGTCGTGTGGTCGGAAACGTCGACGAATCCGCGAGCGGGACAGAGCGTTCCGGCTACACCCCGCTCGACAACCCGGCACGTGCTGCCCTGACCGGCCCCCATGCCCGGTTCGCCGAACGCGTCGGCACCGCGCTGCGGTACCAACCCGATGTGTGCCCGATGGCGGCTCTTCCCGACGACCCGACCGCCGACGACTGGGCCGACGCCGCCCGGCTGGCCGGTCCGGGAGGTGCCCTGTTCGTGCCGGTTGTCGCGGACACCCCACCTCCAGGATGGAAGACGCGGATGCATCTGCCCGGAGTGCAGATGATCGACGCCGGAGTGTCCGCGGAACCTGACGACGACGCCGTTCCCCTGACCGCGGCCGACGTACCGGAGATGACCGACCTCGTCCGGCGCACCCGTCCCGGGCCGTTCCGTCCGCGCACCATCGAGATGGGCACCTACCTCGGAATCCGACGCGGGGGACGGCTCCTCGCCATGGGTGGCGAACGACTCGTTATCCCGGGCTACACCGAGATCAGCGCCGTGTGCACCGATCCCGACCACCGCGGCGAAGGGCTCGCGTCACGACTGGTTCTCGCCCTCGCACATGGCATCCGCCAACGGGGTGCGACGCCGATACTCCATGCGGACGCGACCAACGTGAACGCCATCCGCCTGTACGGGCAGCTGGGTTTCGAGATCCGGAAGGAAGTGCTGTTCCAGGTGGTGCGGGCCCCTTCGTGACGCGCCCTCCGCAAGCTCCGAGCGCACCTCAGGGAGCGGGTTCCGCGCCCTCCGCAAGCTCCGGGCACTCCTCAGGGAGCGGGTTCCGCGCTATGCAGCGTCACTCTGCTTGAGCGACTTCGCCAGCGGCGCGATCTCGTCCAGGTAGATCGAGGCGAGCACCTCGGACTCGTCGGCCAGGTTACGCACGCGGTCACTCTCCGCGCGGTCCCGCTCGGCGTCGACCACGTGCTCGAATTCGTCGATGGCGCTGACCCTCTCGAGCCAGGCCTGCTTCTCCTGGCGCTGCTGGATGCGGGCAACGATCTGCTCGTAGTCGGCGAAAGCCTCGAGCCGGGTGACGAGACCGTCGAGCCGTCCGGATAGCAACCTCGACTTCTCCACGAACGTGGCGATCACCTCGTCGTCGACGCCGAGATGGCCCACGGGAGCGTCACCGAGGATGGCGAGCTGGTCGCGGAGCCCGGCCGCTGCGGTGGTGATCGCGGTGACCTCGCCGACCAGGTCGACGCGCACGGAATGCCTGTCGAAGAAGTCCAGCTTCCACGCCGGATAACGGTTGACACTGTCGGCGACGAGCGCCGTCGTCCAGACGATCTTTCCGATGCGGTCCTTGCTGAGCTCTGCGAGTTCGGTCCAGTCCCCGAGCCGGTCGCGAGGTTCCGCCCGGCCAGTCTCCTCCGGGTCGGAGTTGCCCGGACTCCGGCTGTGCCAGAGATCGAGAGCGAGGACGAGGTAATCGTTCGCCCCACTCGTCGGACTGCGGGTCCACTGATCTTCGATTCGACGCTGCACCGACTGACACGACGCCCACCTTCTGGCCTGCGCCAGCCGCAGCTCGTCGGCGAGTTCGCCCAATGCGCCGGTCGACGGTCGAGCAGCGGCGGGCGCCGCCGAATCCCGGGAATCGTTCCGCTCGGTTCGGCGGCGCGATCGGTCGTTCTTCATCCCGGTGAACATCGCCGAGAACGCGCCGATGGCCATCGACATCAACAGGACGAGCGCCACCGCGACCACCACCACGAAGACGCCCATCGCGACGAACATCATGCTTCCAGTGAACCACTCGGCGCCGCACCCGTGGCCCGTTCGAACGCAGGCATCGACCGCTCGAGGATGTCGGACCCCGCGCCTACCCTCGGCCCAACAGTTCAGCACCACCGGAGGCCGCACATGTCCCCCATCGTCACGCGGAACCAGTTGAGTTTCGCTTTTCCCGATGTCCATCCCGACGCCCGACTGCACATCCGCGTGCAGCGAACGCTCCGCGTACCCGACGACGAGAACACCTACGGGCTTCCGCCGGGCCTCGGTTCGTTTCCGCTGATCAGCGCGGAAACCATCGATCGACCCGCGCATTCCGGGGCGGGCACCGACGTGTTCCTCCCCATGTGGCAGGCCGAAGCCGCGTGGCTCGACTTCTCGTCGCCCGAGGACTACCCGTTCCTGGTCCGGATCTCGGTCGGTGGAATCAACGCCGTCACCGGCGAGGACTTCACCGCCGCCATCGACTTCGTGGGTGAGGACTACTTCGAGGTCCCCGAACAGCCGTGGCTCGACGGCTTCCGGGTCGACGAGAAGACCGTCCGGCAGTTCGTCGCGATGCCACTCGGCGAGGGTTACACCGCCGCCGAACAGCTCGGCGGGACCGACGACGGAAGACTGCGGATCCAGGTCACCCCACTACGCGCGGCGACATGGGATGAGCGGGTTGCGGCACGACGCGCCGCGCGCTCGGTCGAACCCGACACGATCGAACTCTGCGCGATGCCGGGGAGCACCGACGGTATGGGTATGGGCGCCGGCGGATCGATCACGCAGTCGATCGCGACGCCCGTCGAACCGCGCACCAACTGGGACACCGGCGCCACCGGCGAGGCCACCCTGCGGATCATCAACAGCGCGGACTGGGAGGGTCTGACCGGGACGGCTCCGCATCACGAACCACCCACCATCGAGGAGTACCTGGAGCACGGGTATCCGTGGTTCGAGTGGTACGACGACTCGCTTGCCCGGCGCGGTGGTTCGAAACTCTCCGATCTGAAGACCGTGAAGGAGATCGGGGACGCCAAGGGCGAGTCGCCCCTGCCCGACAATCCGAGCTTCGACCCGCCCGCACCACACATCGTCACGGGGTGAGCACCCACCGACCACGACTGCCTGGTTTGGCCGCGGCCCTCTGAGCGTCGGCGACCCGCTCGAGCGGGAGGGTTCCTTCGACCCGGATCGGTAGGTCGCCGGCCGCGGCGAGTTCCAACAACCATCCGAGCCGATCGTCGGCGTGGGAGTCGACCACGCCGACGCTGATCCCACGCTCGGCTGCCGGCCCTCTACCGGGCATCACCCCGACGAATCGGCCGCCGTCACGCACGAGGGCCAGCGCGTCGTCCTGCATCGCGGCGGCGTCGGCAACCGCGGGCCATCCACCCGGCGCACGGTCGAGGAAGGCGGCACCGAGGCCGCGGACGAACGCCTCGTCGGCCGGTCGGGCCAGACCCGTGACATCCCAACCTCGCCGCCGACCCAGAACCAGGAGGTAGCCTCCGAGCACACCGGCGGCTCCGGTCACGAGGAGACGGTCGCTTCCCGGCCGGGGCTCGCCGAGTAGGTCGAGGATCTGCTCGGCGGCAACGGCATTGATGGCCGCGGTCGACGCGGCAACGAGGTCCAGCGGCTCCGGCACGACTGCGACCGCGTCGACCGGGACCACGACCTCTTCGGCGTAGGCACCGGTCGGCTTGTCGAAGCCGGTCAGCACACCGGCCACGCGAGTACCTGGCGCGAGGTCGACACCGGCACCGGACTCGACGACCGTGCCCGCGAAGTCCATCCCCAGGCCGACTGCTGCGTCACCGGCGATCAACCCGGCCGCGTGAAATAACCCCGACGACACCGCGAGATCGACCGGGTTGATCGAGGCGGCGGCGACGGCGACGCGCACCTGACCGTCCTCCGGGTGCCGGACCGCGACGTCGACGATCTCGATCGATTCCGGGCCGGCCGGTGTGGTGATGACAGCTGCTCGAAAGGTGTTCACGGTGCTCTCCGTTCATTCGGGTGGTTGCGTGTAGCTGGTCTGTAAAACACCATGAGAGAGCAGCTCTCCATTGGGAAGTACGTACCTCAAAGTGCGTTACGCACCCGGATCGAAAGGTGCCGCCATGCCGACACAGACCGCGGCCGACAAACGCGCCGAGGCCAGGGCACAGTACGACGCATTCCTCGCGCAGTGCCCCAGCCGTCAGCTCCTCGACCGCATCTCCAACAAGTGGGTCGCGCTCATCCTCGCCGCGCTGGGCAGCGACGGACCCGCACCCGGCAACGACTGCCCGAGCGGTCCGCGAGCGATGCGCTACTCCGAACTCGCCCAACGCATTGCCGGTGTCAGCCAGAAGATGCTCACCCAAACGCTGCGCTCGATGGAACGCGATGGCCTGCTGACGCGCACCGTGACTCCGACGGTCCCGATCACCGTGACCTACGAACTCACCGACCTCGGGTTGTCGCTGCACGGCATCATGACAGCCTTCAAGGAGTGGGCCGAGGCCAACATGGACGCGGTGTACGCGAGCCGAGAGCGATACGACGCCAACCAGGCCTGATCCCGCCCCAAGCAATCGCTTGGTTTGTTACGTTCAGCAACGATGGGATTCCTCAAGCAGACCACGCCGGACATCGATTTCCCGACCTGGAGCCAGGGCACACGCGCGGAGAAGATCCGGCCCATGGCGCGACATTGGGCCGAGGTCGGGTTCGGGACCCCCGGGGCATTGCACCTGTTCTATGTCGGCAAGATCCTCGCCTTCATCCTGATCGGCTGGGCGATCGTCATCACGACGCCGGGCATCGACGGCTTCTTCGACGTCGCCGGCTGGTACAACGAGCCGATCGTCTTCCAGAAGGTCGTTCTCTACACGATGCTCTTCGAGGTCGTGGGCTTCGGCTGCGGGTTCGGACCGCTGAACAACCGCTTCTTCCCGCCGTTCGGATCGATCCTCTACTGGTTGCGCCCCAAGACGATTCGCCAACCACCGTGGCCACGCATCCCGCTGACCGCGGGCGACACCCGAACCCCCGCCGACGTCCTGCTCTACGGCGCGCTGATCGTCGTCGTGCTGATCGCTCTCTTCAGCCCGGGCTCCGGCGCCATCCCCGAACTCGACACCACCGTCGGCGTACTCCCCGTGTGGCAGATCTGGACGATCCTCGGTCTCCTCGCCGCGATCGGGCTTCGCGACAAGACGGTCTTCCTGGCGGCGCGCGGCGAGGTGTACGGCGCACTCACGGTGACGTTCCTGTTCAGCGGCGTGGACATGATCATCGGAGCCAAACTCCTGTTCCTGTGCATCTGGCTCGGCGCGGCGACGTCGAAGCTCAACAAGCATTTCCCCTTCGTCATCGCGACGATGATGTCCAACAACCCGATCTGGCGGTCGCCGAAGATCAAACGCAAGTTCTTCGAGGACTTCCCCGACGACCTGCGCCCCGGACGCCGGTCCCGCTGGATCGCCCACTTCTCCACCGCCGTCGAGGGACTCGTCCCGATCGTGCTGTTCTTCTCCCACGGCGGCTGGGTCACTGCCATCGCCGCCGCGATCATGCTCGTCTTCCACTTCGGCATCCTGTCGTCGATCCCGATGGGCGTCCCGCTGGAGTGGAACGTCTTCATGATGTTCGGCATCCTCGCGATCTTCGTCGGGCACCCGGGCATCGGACTCACCGACCTCGAATCCCCCTGGCCGGTACTGCTGTTCGCCGTGTCGGCGACGACGGTCGTCGTCGGAAACCTGATGCCCCGCAAGGTCTCCTTCCTGCCCGGCATGCGGTACTACGCGGGCAACTGGGACACCGGCCTGTGGTGCATCAAGCCATCGGCGTCGGCGAAGATCGAAGAGGGAATCGTCGCCATCGCGTCGATGCCAGCTGCCCAGCTCGAACGGTTCTACGGCAGCCCCGAGGCCGCCCAGATCCCGCTCTACATGGGATATGCGTTTCGCTCCTTCAACAGTCACGGGCGTGCACTCTTCACGCTGGCCCACCGGGCGATGTCCGTCGCCGGGAGCGGAGACAGCGGGACGGATGTCGACCGCACGCACGAGGATCAGTACGTACTCACCGACGGCGAGCGGATCTGCAGCACCGCGATGGGCTGGAACTTCGGCGACGGCCACCTCTCGAACGAACAGCTCATCGAATCACTGCAGCGGCGTTGCCATTTCGAGCCGGGCGAGGTGCGGATCGTCCTACTCGACGCCCAGCCGATTCATCGCCAGACTCAGGAGTACCGCCTGATCGACCCCGCGATCGGCGTCTTCGAACGAGGCTACGTCCGGGTCGCCGACCTCGTCACCCGCCAGCCGTGGGACGACGAAGTCCCGACGACGGTGACCTGGCGCGCCGATGGTGGCCACACCGAGTGACCGGAAACGGCGTGTCCGAGATGCGCAGGCGGGAGTGTTGCGTCATCATCGAATGCACACGCCGAGATCAGCGGCCCGAACACCCGATCGTCGTGCGCGTCGGATCGACGCCAGCTCCAGCGTGTGCCCTCTCCTCGCGTTCGGATCCTCAAATCTACTGTTGTCCAACGGCTTTCCGCCGCGTCGAGGTGCAGAACGATCCGCCATCGGTCACACTGGGAGAACACCAGCCTTCGCCGAGAGGGGTCACCGTGACCAGAATCTTCGATGCAGCCACCTGGGGGGCCGAGCTCTGCGCCGCCGGCGACGACGTCCTCGCCGGCGAGGTCTCACTGCGTGAGGAATCCCTGCGGCGCAAAGTCGCGTTCTACCTCGACGACGAGGGACTTCCCGTGTGCCAGTCCTCGTGCGCGCCGTCGGAGTGGTATTCGACGCTGGTGACCCGGATGACCTCGGTGGTCATTTCCCATGGACGGGCGGTCGTCTCCGTCGATGCCGCGCTTCCGCTGCACTCGTCGATTCTCGATGTCGCGTTCCCCGGGGCCGGTTCGGACGGGTCGATGGTCGACATCACCGTTGTCGACCTGTCCCGGCACCGCCGTACCCTGCATGCCGAGATCCCGTCATACCTGGTGGTGACCGGCACCATCGCCTTGGCCCTGTCTCCAGTCGGGTCGACACAGCGGACGGCCCCGCAGGGACACGAGATCGAGATCGCGATCGGCTGATCTGGACAGCCGCTAGGTGCAGGGCAGCGGCGAGACCGTTGGGCCCGGCTTGGTTGGAGATCGAGCTTCTTCGCCAGGCAGCGATTCTGCGAACAGGGGGCCCAGACAGCGAAATGGCCCCCGTCTGAAGACGGGGGCCATTCCTGGCGGTGGCGGAGGGATTTGAACCCTCGGTACGGGGTTACCGCACACAGCATTTCGAGTGCTGCACCTTCGGCCGCTCGGACACGCCACCGCGAAAGACTGTACCGCAGCGAGGCGGTGAGTCTTAAATCAGCTGGTCAGAGCGATAAAACCGGATGCAGCGGGCAATCAGTGGCCGGTCAGCTTGTCCTTGACGTCGTCGACCTTGCCCTTCACGGCGTCGGCGGCGTCGGTGATCTTCTGCTTGCCCTGGGCTTGGGCCTTGTCACCCTTGCCCTCGTTCTTCAGATCCTGATCGTCGGTGAGGCTGCCGGCGGCTTCCTTGCCACGGCCCTTCAACTCTTCGGCTTTGTTCTTGGCGTCGTCAGTGGTTCCCATGAAGCCTCCTCGATGAGGTTCGGCGCGGCCCGATGCCGGCCGAGGTGGAAGAACTCGGCGACCGATCATGCCGGTGGCTCGACGCGAGCGTCGCCATGCAGGAGCTGACTCCTGCTTTCCACCGTGCCACAGACCGTCCTCGTCGTGCAGAACCTCAGGTCAGAGGCCAGAATCACCGACTGTTGAACTTCTGCGCCACCTCGGTGATCTTGTCCTTGGCCGTCGTCACGACCTCATGGACCTTCTCGTTCTCGGCGAGTTCGCTCAGCTTGTCCTTGGCGGTGCCGAGAGCATCCTGGACCTGCTTGCTCTCGACGAGTTCGTCGATCTTGTCACGGGCGGTGCCCAGTGCCTCCTGCACCTTGCCGCTCTCGGCCAGCTCGTTGATCTTGGCCTTGGCGGTGTCGAACGCAGCGGTGACCTTGTCGGCCGGATCGGACATGGCTACTCCTCGAGGATCGGGTCGGGACTCGATCTCCAATCTGCCAGAGCAGCGCGGTACCGACCACCGGTCGCGACCCTGAGATCTCACCGATCTTTTCGTCTCACACCCCTGAAAGTGGTGTTCAGCGCACTCTCCGTGTCGCGAAGAAATCGACCATCAGCGCGCGGCACTCGGCCTCGAGGACGCCACCTTTCACCTGGGGGCGGTGGGTGAGCCGCGGGTCCCGCACGACGTCCCACAGGGACCCGACGGCCCCGGTCTTGGGTTCCCACGCGCCGAACACCAGCGCGTCGACGCGAGACAGCGTGATGGCGCCGGCACACATCGTGCACGGTTCGACCGTCACCGCGATCGTGCAGCCGGGGAGTCGCCAACCGTCACCGAAGGCGCGGGCTGCGGCACGCAAGGCGAGCACCTCGGCGTGCGCCGTCGGATCGCCGTCGGCTTCCCGACGGTTGGCCGCGCGCGCCAGTTCGACGCCCTCGGGGTCGAAGACCACGGCACCGATCGGGACGTCGTCGGTTCCCGATGACGAGGCGGCGTCGAGTGCCGCGCGCACCATGTTCTCCCAGGCGGGGGCACTCATCGTGCGCCGGCGCCGGTCAGTGGCCGAGTGAGTCGAGAACCTTGCCCAGTTCATCGGCAAAACCGAGCCGGGCGGCGATCATGCCGAGCTGTTCGTCCGCGTAGAGGTCGGTGTCGCCGACGATGACGCTCATGACCGCGTCGGGCAGGCCCAGGTCGGCCAGGACCGCCAGGTCGCCCTCTTCCCACGGTTCGACGGTGTCGAGCTCGTCCGGATCGATGTCGGGCACGTCGAGGTTCAGGGCGTCGAGGACGTCGGCCGCGACGTCGTAGTCGACCGCCGCGGTCGCGTCGGAGAGCAGCAGCCGCGCACCCGACGGCGCGGGCCGGACGATGACGAAGAACTCGTCGTCGACGTCGAGCAGCCCGAATACGGCGCCGGCCGAACGGAGCTCGCGAAGTTGTCGCTCGGCGTCCTCGAGATCAGAGAGCGCCGACGGCTTGAGCGCAGTGACTTTCCATCCGCTCTCGTCGCGCACCACCGCAACAGCGAAACCGTCGATGTCCTCGTCCACGTCCTGCGTGTTCGAACCCGACTTCCCATATCCGGCACCGGCCATGCAGCAAACCGTAGCCGCTATCAGCTGCAGTCCCAAGTCCCGGAACGAGCGGAGATCGAGGTATGGGAACGTTGTCAGCGTGACTGCTGACTCGTCGTCCTCGCGTTCTGCGCCCTCGACGCCGGTGTGCGTGCTGGGCCTGGGTCTGATCGGCGGCTCGCTGTTGCGGGTCCTGCACGACGCCGGGCACGAGACGTTCGGTTACAACCGGTCGTCGGCGACGGTCGACGCAGCGACCTCCGACGGATACCGGGCGTCGACGGATCTCGTCGCAACCTTGCGCCGTGCGGCCGAGACGGAAGCCGTCATCGTCCTGGCGACCCCGGTGACGACCATCGAACCCATCGTGTCGGACATCGCCGAACACGCACCCGGCGCCCTGCTGACCGACGTGATCAGTGTCAAGCAGGAAGTGGAGAAGGTGATCGCGCGGGCACACCCCGGCGCGCGCTACGTCGGCGGGCATCCGATGGCGGGGACCAGTCGGTCCGGGTGGCCGGCAACCGATCCGACACTGTTCCGGGATGCGATGTGGGCGGTCACCACGACCGATCACACGGACGCCGACGACTGGCTGGCCGTTGCGTCGATCGCACGGCTGGCGGGGTCGCAGGTGGTGCCCGTGGCGCCCGATGCGCATGACCGTGCCGTCGCCGCGATCTCCCACATGCCGCATCTGACGGCGGCCGCGACCGCCGCGGTGGGCGCCGGCGAGAGCGACCTCGCCCTGCGCCTGGCCGCCGGCAGCTTCCGCGACGGCACCCGGGTCGCCGGAACGGCACCCGCGCTGCAGCGGGCGATGATCGAGGCCAACGGCATCGCCGTCCTCAACGTTCTCAGCGAGACCATCGACCGTCTGATCGCCGCGCGCGACGAGTTGCGTGATCACGGGACGGCCGAGGTCCTGGTCGACGACGGACATCGAGCACGCACCGCGTACGAACGACTGCACGACGGGAGCCCGGAGCCCATCAGCGGAGTGACGATCGGCGAGCCAGGCTGGCAGGAGGAATTACGCCGCCAGGCGCATCAGGGCCGGGTGTGGGTGGGCTAGACCCGGCGGGCGAGTCCCGGGTAGTCGGCGACGAAGCCGTTGCCGTCGAGGGTGATGGTCGTGGTGGCCAGCGGCGACACCAGGTCGACGCCGTCCGCGGTGGCGGTGTAGGACATCGTGGCCGGCTTCACCTCACCGCTGGGGAGGTACATGTACATGACGGGTACCTCGACGGTGCCGTCGGCCGGCGTGAGCCCCTTGCGGCGCAACGGGAGCGCGTTGAACATCGGCGACAGCGCGAGGTCGACGTCCTCGGCACCCTCGAAGTCCGATTGGATGATCTCTCCGTCTGGGCGGCGGATGAGCCAGGTGCCCTCGTTGTCGCGGGTGATTCCGAACTGGGTCTCCCCCGTGTCGCAGATGAGGTGCACCGTGAGACGTCTGGTGATGCCGGTGTCGGTGGTCTGTAACTCGTACGACGCGGAGAACGGCTCGTGGTCGTCGGTCGCGGCGGCGATGATCCGGCCATAGGCCTTCACGCGTGCGCCGGAGACGACCAGGCGCACCTGTTCGAGTCGATCGGTGTCCTCGCCACGCCACGTCAGCACGGTCTTGAACTCGTCCGTGGCGGCGGACGACTGCTCACCCTCGGGGGCTGTCTGCGGAGAACTCACACGACTACGGTAGCGAGCCGACCCGCCGATCACACATCGGACGTGCTGGTCACTCGACCAGATGGACGACGTGGCGGCGCGAATCTCTGGCGGTCACGCGATACACGAGGCGGTGCGTCGGGCCGACGACGCCGTCACCGTGTCCTCCACCACCACTTTGCCGTCGACCTTGATCGAACACTTGGCGCCGCTCCCGGTCCCGGCGATCACCAGGAGACGCAACGGATTGTCCCCACCGGTGAACTGGACACTCCATGGATTGGACGGCGCGAACTCCGACCTCAGACCCATCGCGTCGACGTAGAGGATGGTGGCCTGGCCGTCGATGGCGACCTCGTAGGTCACCGGTTTGTCCTGGGGATTGACGCGTTGGTCGGGTCCACCGGGCACGGGCCGGCCGGGATCGTCGGGAGTCAGTTGCGGTGGTTCGAATGTGCGAGGAAGCGGAACGTCGATGGTGGTCGGCGGGTCGGCGAGGGGCAGTTCGGTGGGTTCGTTCCGAAAAATCCCGCTGAACCCGACGATCGCGACGGCCACCAGCACGACGAGTCCGAGACACACGATGAGCGTCGAGGTGGAGACCTTCGTGATGCGTGACTCGTCGTCCGGTACGGCCGCGGATCGGGCGGCGGCACGCGCCTCTTCCCGCTCGGCCTGCTCGGCGATGCGCAGTTCGGTGTTGGTGGGCTGGCCGGGCCGGAACAGGGCGGTGCCGTCCGGGGCGTATCCGAGCGGCGGGTACAGCTGCGGCCCGGGTGTGTGCCCATACGGATCGCTGCCACGATCCCGCGGGTCGCGGGCGTCGCGGTTCGGTCCGCCGTACGGCTGTCCCATCGTCGGCCTCCGGTCGAAGTGTTGTCTGTCTTCGACCTTACGGCGGGTGTCTGTGCCGGTGAGCCCGCGCGGTCCGGAAATGCTGGTCGCGCGGTGGGCAACCCGGTGTGGAATCGATTGAACGAATGGGGTCCCGGTCCGGTGCCGTGCTGCCGCCCCTACCCCCGGTTCGCGGGGCGGCAGCCCCCTGACAGACCCCACCGAAATCGTTCACCAGGTGAACTGAAGACACCCTCACACATCTGACAACGGTGTGCAACAGATGGGAGGCGTGCAGCAGATGGGGCATGTGACAGCCGGGCCTGGGCCGATCGTTCTGCCCTCTTCACCATAAGCGCTGGAGGGGGCCTTGCGGCAAGCCCCCTCACCGGGTGCAGAATCGCCTTCCCACCTGCCGAGAGTCTCACCCGCATCACCCAATCGGAGCCGCTTTGTCCGTGTCGCCCGCCCCGCTCATCCCCGAACCCAGCAGCGTCTTCGACCTCCCGACGAAGCTGTCCGCCAAGGCCGACCCCGTACTCATCGCGGACGACGAGCGCCACCTGGCCATGCTCGCCGCGAGTCTCACCGAGAGCATCGACGACGCCACCGCCCGGATCGAGGTCCTCCGACGGTCCGAAGGCGGTGGTGGACGACGAGCACTGGATCGCGATCTGGAGATCCACCAGACCCTCTCCCGCGTACGCGCTCTGCAACGCTTCAGCCTCGAGGCATGCCTGGGTCGTATCGTCGGCACCGACGGCGAGGTCCTCTACATCGGTCGCCTCGGCCTGACGGGGTCCGACGGCGCGACGTTGCTCGTCGACTGGCGTACCCCGCTGGCAGCCCCGTTCTTCGCCGCCACGCTGCGTGACCCCGCGGGCCTGGTGAGCCGACGCCGCTACCGATGGACCCGAGGCCGCATCACCGACTACTGGGATGAGGTGTTCGTCGACGACCCGGCGGTCCTCGACCGTCACGCCGCACTCGACGACCAGTCGGTGTTCATCGCCGATCTCGCGGCCGTCCGTTCGCCGCGGATGCGGGATGTGCTGGGTACGATCGCCGCCGATCAGGACGCGATCATCCGCGCCGGTTCCCATGGAGCGCTCGTCGTCGACGGTGGTCCCGGAACGGGCAAGACGGTCGTGGCGCTGCATCGGGCGGCGTATCTCGTGTACTCCGATCCCCGACTCGCCGGGAATCGCGGCGGACTCCTCGTCGTCGGTCCGCACCGCCCGTACCTCGCCTACGTCGCCGACGTGTTGCCGAGCCTCGGGGAGGACAGCGTACAGACGTGCACGCTGTCCGACCTGGTCGTCGAAGGAGCCTCGGCGACAACGGAATCCGATGCTCGCGTCGCACGGCTGAAGTCGTCGGCGCGCATGGTCGGGGCGATCGAGCCGGCCGTGGCGTTCTACGAACAACCACCGACGACGCCGCTCGTCGTCGAAACCCCCTGGGCTGAGGTCACTCTCACCGCAGCGGACTGGGCGGAGGCATTCGATGTGCCCGAGCCGGGGACGCCGCACAACGACGGTCGCGACGAGGCGTGGGAGGAACTCGTGTCGATCATCGCCGCCCGGCACGACGATGACGTCCCGTTCGGAGCACTGCGTCGTGCTCTCGCGTCCAACCCGGAGCTCACGTCCGCGTTCCACCGCGCATGGCCGGTTCTGCGGCCGGCGGAGATCGTCGGCGACCTCTGGTCGGTGCCGGCGTATCTGCGCCGGTGCGCGCCGTGGCTGACGCCCGAGCAGGTGCGTGCCCTGCAGCGCGACCGCCCGGACGCGTGGACCGACGCCGACCTCCCGCTGCTCGACGCGGCGCGACGCCGGATCGGCGACCCCGAAGCCGCCGTGCGCAGACGCCGTCGGCGGGCGACGGTCGACGCCGAGCACCAGCGCATGAGCCAGGTGGTCGAGGACCTCATCGCGGCGCAGGTGCACGACGACGGCGAGGGACTCATGACCATGCTCCGCGGTGAGGACCTGCGCAACGCGCTCGACGACGGGGTCGTCGCCGACACCGACGCCCCGAACCGGTTGGCCGGTCCGTTCGCGCACATCGTCGTCGACGAGGCGCAGGAACTGACCGATGCACAGTGGCAGATGCTCCTGCACCGGTGCCCGTCGAAGAGCTTCACGGTGGTCGGCGATCGCGCCCAGGCCCGCCATGGATTCATCGAGTCGTGGTCGGAGAGATTGCAGCGGGTCGGCTTCGACGGCGTCACCGTGGCGGGGTTGACGATCAATTACCGCACCCCCGAGGAGATCATGAACGAGGCGGAACCGGTCATCCGCGCCGCGCTGCCCGACGCCAACGTCCCGACCTCGGTGCGCCGCACGGGAATTCCCGTCCGGCACGGCGATCGCTCGGAACTCGCCGGAATCGTCGACGAATGGTTGTCCGCGCATGACGAAGGACTGGTCTGCGTCATCGGCGCCCCGGATTTCGCCGACGCCGACCGGGTTCGGTCGCTGACCCCGACCCTCGCCAAAGGGCTCGAGTTCGATCTCGTCGTGCTCGTCGATCCGGAGTCCTTCGGTGAGGGGATCGAAGGCGCCGTGGACCGGTATGTGGCGATGTCGCGGGCGACGCAAGAGTTGGTGGTGCTCCGTTAGCCGGCCGGTTCGACGCGGCAGATCCATCGACTATCGGGGTCGACTATCGGGTCTAGTTGGTTACTACGATGCTTAGTCGAGGATGAGGCATACTTGCCGATGTGCGATTCCTGATGCCGACGCAGCGCTACCTGCGCGAGGCGCCGTCGGTCCTGAAGCAGGGCCTCTCCGCGTGGTCGGTACGGCACATGGTGGTGGCAGTGATCGCCGGCGCAGTGATCGGCGTGGTCATCGCCCTCGCCACAGCGCTCATCCCCAATCCCGTCTTCGTCCGGTCGATCGGTCCCGAGTGGTGGAACGCGCCGGTGCTCGTTCTCAGCGCGGTCCTCGGCGGACTGCTGGTGGCCAGTTACGTTCGCAGCCCAGGAACGGCGACCGACGCGGACCGTCTCGGTCGCCTCGGGATGGCCGGCGGCTTCTTGACCTGGTTCGCCGTGGGCTGTCCGGTCTGCAACAAACTCGTCGTGCTGACGTTGGGCTCCTCGGGAGCGATGACCTGGTTCGCGCCCATGCAACCGGTGATGGCGGTCGCGGCAGTGGGATTGTCGGCGGTGGCGCTGACCGAGCGACTCCGCGCGCAACAGAAGGGGTGCCGGATCAGGTTCGACGCTGCAGGGTCCGACCCGGTCGCGGCCGTACCGCGATGAACACGAAACACTCCGGTGCCGCCGACCGTCCGGCGCCCGAACCCGCGCGTCTGGGTGCGCTCGAACAGCAGGTCATGAACATCCTCTGGGCCGATGGCCCGCAGTCCATTCGCGAGATCATCGAGAAGCTGCCCGGTGAGCCCGCGTACACCACGATCGCGACGGTGCTGCGCAATCTCGAGCGCAAGCGGATGACCTCCGCCAGCCGTCGGCGCGGATCGGTGCGCCACCGGGCGGTGCACGACCGCGACCAGTACGCGGCTCAGCTGATGCAGCATGCGCTGACCACCAGCGGAGACCGCGCGTCGTCGATGCTGCACTTCGTCGAGGCGCTCTCGCCGACCGACATCGAGGTGCTGCGCAGATACGTCACCGAACATGCCGACGACCCGCCGGAGCAGAGCTGATGCTGTTCACCGTGGCGGTGGTGGTGGCCGCGTTCGTCGCTGCAGGTTGGCTGGGTCCGCGCGCTCTACGTCGCGCGGCGCCCGCGTTGTCCCGGGCGCCGCGCGTGGCAACCGGCCTGCTGATGGTCTGCGCCGCGCTGTGGACGGGCGCGTTACTCGCGATCGGACCGATGTTCGCCTGGGTGCTCCGCGGCCCCCAGATCCTGCCGTCCGGGGCGGCCGAGGTGTGCCAGCGCTGCCTGGCCAGCGCGAGCCCGTGGTCGACCGGCACCGTCGAGACGGCGCTACCGACGGTCTTGTTTCTCCTCGCACCGTTGGTCATCGCTCTCACCGCAAGCTGGGTCGGCGCCCGGTATGCGTACCGCTCGACCACGCGCACGCGCGCCACCGCAGCCGCTGTCGCCGCCGTGACCACCCGCGGGGAGATCGCCGGCCATCGCGTCCGGATCCTCGACGACGCCACGCCCATCGTGTTCGCGCTACCCCGTCGCCGTGGCGGGATCATCATCTCTCGCGGTGCCGTCGAGCTCCTCGACGGCGTGGAGCTGAGGGCGGTGCTGGAACACGAAAGCGCCCATCTGCGCCAGCGACATCACCTGATCGCACTCGTCGTCGGCGCGCTCGGTGCCCCACTGCGATGGTCACCGTTGCTCGACTCGATCGTCGAGGCGGTGCCCCACTATCTCGAGATCGCCGCCGACAACGCGGCCCGCCACGCCGTCAGCACCCCGGCGCTCGCCAGTGCGCTCCTGAAACTCGGCGGGCACCGTACCCACGTCCCGGGCGCACTGCACGCCGGTGGACCCGACCGGATCGCGCAGCTCGTGGGGGTCGCCGACGGATCCCGCCGCGGCGCGGTCCCCGTGGCGGCGATCGTCGCATGCATGGTGTTCTCGGCGTTGGTCA
Organism: Gordonia sp. GONU; assembly: GCF_024733855.1. Classification (NCBI taxonomy): domain Bacteria; kingdom Bacillati; phylum Actinomycetota; class Actinomycetes; order Mycobacteriales; family Gordoniaceae; genus Gordonia; species Gordonia sp. GONU. The sequence goes on along the minus strand of NZ_JANRHB010000028.1, from coordinate 44,925 downwards.
CCGCCGGCATCTACGCCTCTTACCTGATCGCCGCCAACGCCTGCATCCGGTGACCTGCCTGCATGCGTGTCGTCGCCGTTCAGGCGTCCTCGGCGAGTGGTCGGGCGGACGGGAGTTCGTCGTGACCGGTGGCGTCCGCCCGGAGGGCCTCGCGATTTACCCTCGATCGTCGCCACCACCACGTGAGCAACACCAGTGCCAGCACCGCGATCGCGATGATGTCGACGGCCGGCGTGGCCAGCATGCCCGCCGCGTTCTGCAGCCGGTCCTGGGCGTCCAGCCCGATCGGTTCCGGGGTTCCGACGAACCCGTCGGTCAGCCAGAATACGACGCCAACGGTGATCAACAGACCACCGGCGATCAGATGGGTGGTGTGTAACCGCAGACGTCCGAGCGACACCTCGCGCCCACGGAGTCGCGCGCGCCCCACTTCGCCGATCCGTGTCCACAGCACGGCGAGGATCAGGAGCGGCACCACCATTCCCAGCGCGTACACCGCGAGCAGCAATGCGGCCCCGCCCATTCCGCGGGAGGCGGCCATCGTGATCACGGCACCGAGGATCGGTCCGGTGCAGAACCCGGTGACCCCGCTGACCGCACCGAGTAACAACGTCTTCATCAGGCCGGTGCGTGCCATCGACTGCTGCTGTATGCGGGACATCCCCGGAACCAACCGGCCCAGGTCGAAGCCCCGACCGAAGAGCTGCAAGACACCCAGCATCACGATGAGCAGCGCGGCGACGGCGATGATCGTCGACCGGTGCTCGGTGAGTCTCGACGCCAGCGCCCCGACGCCCATGCCCACCGGCAACAGTGTGATCAGGAGCCCGGCGTAGAAGATCGCGGCATGCACGACCAGTCGCCCACGCGCACCCACCGAGGACGCGAAGAACGCCGGGAGCAGCAGTGCGCCACAGGGACTCAACAATGCGAGCACGCCGCCGGCGAAGGCGGCGATCAAGCCCACATCCACGCTAGTTGCCCTCCGCGGTGGTCAATTCGTCGAGCGCGTCGACGAACACCTCGGTCGGCTGGGCACCAGCGATGGGCTGTCCGCCGAGAATGAACGACGGGGTCGAGTAGGCGCCGGCGGCAGCCCCTAGTTCTTGGTTCTCCGCGATCGCCTTCCGGGTCTCCGTCGACTCCAGGTCCGACCGGAAGCGGTCGACGTCGAGCCCCAGCTCCGCCGCCGTCGCGGTCAAGCCCTCCGTGGACAGCCCGTCGCCCTTCCGCGGCCGACCGTCGGGATACAAGGCGTGGTGATAGTCGAGGAAATGCCCTTGCAGCGCAGCCGCATACGCGGCGCGGGCGGCTCGTGTGGACGCCTCACCGAAGACGTTGACGTCACGGAATTCGATGCGCAGCTCTCCTGCCTCGGCACGCTCGATCATCGTGGGCAGCGTGTCGTGCGACCACTTGGCGCAGTACGGGCACTGGTAGTCGGTGAACACGATCAAGGTGACCGGAGCATCCGCCCGGCCCAACGCCAGTGGATCCTGCGGGTCGCGTCGCTCGAGGCCGATGTCGTAGAGGTAGTCCCCGGTGCTGTCCGTACCGGCCCGCGCAGGCGGTTGCGAGTCGTCGGAGTCTATGACCACCACAAAGGCGATCAGGGCGATGGCTGTTGCGACGATGACGCCCGCCACCAGCCAGAACGTCACGGGAGAACGCTTCTCGGTCAACAATGCCTCCGCTTCGAGTCGATTACTAAGACAGATAGTAATCGACTATGGGACTTAGTCGATTGTCGGGCATAGTGGGTGCGTGAGCACTTCTGGCGATTCGACCGCAACCCCGGGCCCCGAAGGGGGGCGACCACGACAACTCACGACCCGACGCTCGCGATGGGTCATGGCGCTGAGCGTCGTGCTGGTGGCAGCACTGGTCACCCTTGCGCTCACGCGGCCCTGGGAGAAGCCGAAGGACCCCGGGATCGCAGCACCGGCGGCGACGATGAACACCAACCTGGGCCCTGCCGGGGATGTCCCCCGACGCACCGACGACGACCCACTCGTCTTCGGGGCTGCCGACGCCCCCGTCACCATGGTGGTCTTCGAGGACTTCCGTTGCGAGTACTGCATCGTGTTCACCCGGGAGATCCAGCCGGCACTGGTCGACCGCTACGTCGACACCGGGATACTCCGCGTCGAGTGGCGCGACGCCCCGATGGCGGGGCCGCAATCCTGGCTGGCGGCGCGTGCCGGCCGAGCGGCCGCCGCTCAGGACCGGTTCTGGGAATTCGTACGGGTGGTGATGGAGGGCGCCCCGGCAGACCGGCAACCCGAATACACCGAAGAGTCACTCACAGCGTTCGCCCGGCGAGCGGGGGTCACCGATCTCGAACGGTTCGAAAGCGATATGCGCGGTGACACTTTCGACCTCGACATCGAGTCCGACCTCCGCCTCGCGAAGAGTCTGTTCATACCTCCGACGCCGGCGTTCTGGATCAACGGCACCCCGCTGCTGGCGGGTATGCCGTTGTCGGTCTTCATCGACGTCATCGAAGGTGTTCGGCCCGGACGATAGGCAGTCCCGGCCGGGGTGAGGTGCCGAGCGCATGGCCGGTCGGGTCAGCGGAGTGGACACCTACCATCGCCCACATGTAGAAATCCCCAGGCCATGTCGACCTGGGGATTCTCTGTGCGCCCGTAGGGATTCGAACCCCAAACCTTCTGATCCGTAGTCAGATGCTCTATCCGTTGAGCTACGGGCGCGTGCTATTCAGTTGTACCGCCGTCGGCCGACTGCGGTGGCGGAGGCGAGAGGATTTGAACCTCCGGTCCCGTTTTAGCGAGACAACTCATTAGCAGTGAGTCCCATTCGGCCGCTCTGGCACGCCTCCTTGGCGGAGTCCTTTCGAACTGCCGGACGAAAGGTTACACACCCTTCGCGTCCACAAGCAAACCGTTTGGTCAGAGCCGGTTTTTGCCCGTTCCGCGGTGCGGCCTACATTGGTCTGGTGAGCCTGCGAATCCGACCCGATCTCGACGACCTTCCTGTGTACGTACCGGGCAAGACGTTTCCCGGGTCCGTCAAGCTCGCGAGCAACGAGGTCCCCGAGGGTCCTCTGCCCAGCGTCATCGAGGCCATCGCCGCAGCGGTGGCGGGAGTCAACCGCTATCCCGACAACGGGATCGTCGAACTCACCGCCGCGCTGTCCAAGAAGCTGGGCGTCACCGAGGACGAGGTCCGGGTGGGCTGCGGATCGGTCATCCTCTGCCAGAACCTGATCCTCATCACCAGCGGACCCGGCGACGAGGTGGTGTTCGGGTGGCGCTCGTTCGAGACATATCCCCTCGCCACTCGCGTCGCGGGTGCGACGCCGGTTCAGGTGCCGCTCACCGACGACCTGACCTACGACCTCGAGGCGATGGCCGCAGCTGTCACCGAACGCACCCGCCTCATCTTCGTGTGCAACCCCAACAACCCCACCGGCACGGTCGTCGGGGAGGCCGACCTCCGCACGTTCCTGCAGAACGTGCCGTCGGATGTCCTCGTCGTGCTCGACGAGGCGTACTTCGAGTACCTGCGCCTGCCGGAGAACCAGGCCTACGACGCACTCGAACTCCGTCGGGAGTTCCCCAACCTGGTGATCCTGCGCACCTTCTCCAAGGCGTACGGCCTCGCCGGCCTCCGCATCGGTTACGCGATCGCCGACCCCGAGGTCATCACCGCGCTGGGAAAGGTCCACGTGCCGTTCTCGGTGAACAGCCTCGCCCAGACCGCCGCGATCGCGAGCCTCGAGGCCGGGGACGAACTCCTCGCCCGCACCGACGCCGTGGTCGCCGAACGTGCTCGCGTCACCGAACGTCTGCGTGCCGCCGGCTACCGGGTACCCGACTCACAGGCCAACTTCGTCTGGCTCGATCTGGGTGCCGCGGCGATGGACTTCGCGCGTGCCGGCGTCGACGCCGGTGTGGTGATCCGACCGTTCGACGGTGACGGCGTTCGGGTGACGGTCACCAACGCCGAGGAGGACGACGTCTTCCTGCGGTTCGCCGAGAACTGGGACGGCCCGCGGGCCTAGAGACCGCGTGCGATCGTCGGCCACGCCACGGCGAGGTCGCGTTCCCAGTAACCCCAGGTGTGGGTGCCGATGAGGCGGAAGCCGTCGGTGTACGGGATGCGCGCGGCGCGCAGGGTCACCGCGAACTCCAGCGAGCAACGGTAGGCGCCGAGCTCGAGAGCCGACGACGACGCCGTCACGACGTCGCGAGACCCTTCTTCGGGCTCGATCCGGCGCTGCAGGTCGAGCGGACCGACCGCACCGGAGCCCGCGGCGATGAAGATGTTCTTCCCGCGGAGTTTGTCCAGATGGTGGTTCGGATCGTGCGCACGCCACCCGGCGGAGCCGAAGGGCCCCCACATGTTGGTCGCGTCGCCGCCGTCCCGGCCGACCGTCGAGCGCACATACGCCTCGTTGAACGGACCCGACACCGGCGGACAACCACTGAGGGATGCGACACCGGTGTACATCGCCGGGTTCCGCACGGTGAGCGCGAACGCTGCCTGCCCGCCCATGGACAGGCCGATGATCGCGTTACGGCCGTTGCCGTTGAACCTCTCGTCGACGAGCGGTGGCAGCTCCTTGGTCAGGAACGTCTCCCACATCGGCTTGCCGAGCTTCGCGTCCCGCTGCTTCCAGTCGGTGTAGAAGGTCCCCGATGCCCCGGCGGGGAGCACCACGTTGACGTTCTTGTCGGCGAAGAACCGGCCGGCGCGTCCCTTGGTGATCCAGTCGCTGACGTCCTTGTAGTTGCCGGCGCCGTCGAGCATGTACACCGTCGACCGCGGGGAGGTGGCACCCGCGGGAGTCAGCACGGACACGCGTATGCGGTCGTTCATGGCCGGCGAGTACACCCAGATGTCGGTGCGCAGGGCACTCATCTTCACGGCCTTGGCGATGCGGGCGACAGGTTTCGGTTCGACTGCCCGCGGTGCTGCATGGGCCACCACAGGGGTCAACGCAGCCGTCATCACCAGACTGGCAAGACCCGCGATCAAGCGCCTCGATCTCACGTAAAACTCCCTACCCGGCAAACCCCGACCGCACCGGAAGTCCTCGTTCGCCATGCATGTGCTCCGCGCCGACCGATCCGGACGCGTGGCGACATCTAGACTGTCAGACTACCTGCCGGTCGGCAGGTCGAGACGTCGCGAAAGTGGCCGATCCGATACCAATCACCACACAAACGGTGCCCCCGAGTGAAAGTCGATGATGCACAAACCTCCGAGCGGGCAGAACTCACCGAAAGACAAGCTCGAGGACGGGGATCTGAACGACAACGGGTACGCGTTCGTCGCCGACATCCCGGTCCGGTGGTCGGACATGGACGCCTTCGGACACATCAATCACGCGCGCATGGTGACTCTCATGGAGGAGGCCCGCATCGCATGGCTTCTCAGCGCCGGCGAGGAGTACGCCCCCCTGATCACCAGCGCGATGATAGTCCACGTCGACATCCGATATCAGGCCCAACTCCGACACGACGACTCGCCGCTGCTAATCGGCATGTGGATCAAGAACTTTCGGTCGGTCGACTTCACCATCGGCTATGAGATCCGGGGCGCGAACGCCGACCCGGACAGCCGGCCGGCGTGCGTGGCGAGCACGCAGATGGCGGTCGTCGACGTCGAGAATCACACGCTTCGACGCCTCAGCTCCGAGGAGAAGGACTACCTCAAGGCCTGGTCACGACGGCTCGTAGCGGGCCGGTAGCTCCCGCGGTACGGCCGGGGATATCCGGGCGATGTTGCCCTGCAACACATCTCGGTAGATCCGAAGCTGCTCTTCACCGCTGCGCACCTGTTCGGTGAGACGCTTGGCGTTGTCGACCGAGATCTCCCGATCACCCGACCGCGCGATCAGCGCGTCGATGCGGTCGTCCAGGGTCATCGCCTTGTTGTACTCGGCGAGCACCTGGAGTTCGTCGGCCGCCGACTCGACGACGTGGGCGACCTCGCCGAGCGCCTGCACGCGATCGATGAGTTCGGTCCACACCGGCCGGAGCGTGGTCTCGCGCCGGTCGATCTGGGCCGCGAAGGTGCGATCGAATCCGCCGTTGCGTTTCGCGCGGTCGAGGTCGATGCGGACGGCTCGCAGGGCGATCACGTCGGCGGCGATCTCGGCGAGCTCGGCGTGCAGGTTGACCTGGGTGCGCTGCACCTCGAAGTGGTCGGAGCGCCATGCGGGATTGCCGACGATGCGGTCGTAGTAGTGCCCCGCGATGAACAGGAGGGTCTCGTAGCCGTCGACGAAGTTCGCCGCCCGCGGGGCCCCGCCCGGCGCGTCGCGTCCGGTCGCGAAGAGCTGATCGGCCCACTGCCCGGCCTGCGGGTTGCCCGACTTCGCGGCGACCTGCCCGACGACGCCGGCGATGCGGTCGATGGCCGCAGTACCCGCGCGCCGGACGTAGCCCGAGGAGTTGACGTTGGGTGTCGGCGTGCACAACAGCCCGGCGAAGAGCCGCTCACGTTCCTCGATCTCGAGATAGATGTTCTCGCGGCGCTCGCGGCGGATCGCCCGCGTCCCGGAGGCGAGGATGCCCTTGGCGGTCACGATGTACTTGCGCGCGTCGTCGCGGCGCCGTTGCAGCCCGTTCAACCGGTTCCTCAGGACCGCGCCGACGACGCTCGGCACGACCGGGCTGGACAACTGGTGTTCGAGCTGGAAGATCGCCCGCTGCAGGCGGCGCAGGTCGCCGAACCCGGCGGGGACCGTCGGCATCGGCCGGCCGGTGGAGATCCTGCGCACCACGACCGCGCGGCCCCCGGGTGTCAGGTAGCCCGCCGCCACCAGCAGTGCGGCGGTGTCGGACAGCTCGCGCCGCTCACCCGGCACCGACGACCGGTCGCACCACTCGCGGATCTGCTCGCTCGTGCGCGCGGGCATCCGCCGATGCCCTCTCGAGCCCTGCCCATCCGGGCCCTTGTCGACCATGCCACTGCCGCCTTACTGGAAGAATCGGTCCGCGCCCCGTATCTGCAGACACCGGCTTCGATGCTACCCGCGGTCTCCGACACGTCTGGGTGACCGTGATCTCCCCCTGGGACCAACCGGTGGTCCGGGGTGACACGATGTGCGCATGACCGATTCCGTCGCGGCCGGTACCGGACACTCTGCGAGCGAGCGGGTACGCGGCCAGATCTGGCGCAATGGCGAGGCCGTCGGTGCATTCGACCCCGACGGCTTCGACCTCGACGCGATCTCCGACTGCCTCGACTCCGGCGATCCCGACACCCTCATCTGGGCCGACCTGGAATGCCCGTCCCACGAGACGCTGTCGCGGGTGGCCGCAGAAATCGACCTGGATCCCTTCGCGGTCGAGGACACCGTCGCGGCGGCCGAACGGGTCAAGACGGTGGTGTACTCGGGCCACACGTTCGTGATGGTCTACGCGATCGCGCTGCACGACGGCGACTCCTCGTCCGACGCCGATGCAGAGCCGTCCGACGAGGTGTCGGAGAGGGTGTCGGGGACCGACTTCCGTGCGTCGATGAACGGTCACGCGCGAATGTTCGACCTGCACCGCATCTCGATCTTCGTCAAGCAGAACGCCCTGATCACCGTGCGCCCGACGCCGGGGTTCGACATGGACGAGGTGGTCCGGCGCTGGACGGAGAGCGGCGCGATGCAACACGGCATGGGCGCACTCGTCCACGGCCTCCTCGACGTCGTCGTCGACGGACATTTCGACGCGGTCCAGCGACTCGACGACGAGATCGAGGACCTCGAGGCGCTGCTCTTCGACGAGCGCGTCCCGGGCCGGGAACTCCAGCGCCGCACCTACGATCTCCGCAAGGACCTCGTCGTGTTGCGGCGGGTGGTCCTACCGATGCGCGAGGTGATCGCCGGCATCCAGCGGCGTCGCTTCGAGAACAACGCCCCGCCCGAACTCGATCCCCACTTCTCGGATCTGTACGACCATGCCCTGCGCGCGTCGGAGTGGACGGAGTCGTTGCGGGATATGATCACGACCGTCTTCGAGACGAACCTGACGCTCGCCGACGCACGGTTGAACACGGTGATGAAGAAGCTCACGGCATGGGCCGCGATCATCGCGGTACCGACCGCCATCACCGGCTTCTACGGACAGAATGTGCCATTCCCGGGTTATCTCAAAACATTCGGTTTCATCATGAGCATCTGTTTGATAGTTGTTGTCGTGCTGAGTCTTTACATCTCCTTCCGACGCCGCGATTGGTTGTGACACGACGGTGAACTCTCCTGCCATCACGATCGATGGACTGACCAAGCGCTTCGGTGCGGTCGCCGCGGTCGACGACCTGTCCTTCACGGTCGCGCCGGGACGCGTGACCGGTTTCCTCGGCCCGAACGGTTCGGGCAAGACGACCACCCTGCGGATGCTGCTGGGTCTCGTCGAACCGACGGCCGGACGCGCACTCATCGGCGACCGCCCGTATCGGCAGATCCGCCGGCCCGCACAGGAGGTCGGGGCGGCACTGGAGGCGTCGAGCTTCCACCCGGGCCGCACGGGACTGTGGCATCTGAAGGCTCTGGCCCCACAGGTAGGGGTGTCGACGGCGCGGTGCCGGGAGGTGCTGGACTTCGTCGGACTCACCGAGGCCGCGGACCGCCGGGTCGGCGGCTATTCGATGGGTATGCGCCAGCGCCTCGGCCTGGCAACGGCATTGCTCGGCGATCCCCGGGTCATCATCCTCGACGAACCGGCGAACGGTCTCGATCCCCAGGGCATCGTCTGGCTACGCGGACTCTTCCGATCGCTGGCTCACGAAGGTCGGACGGTGCTCCTCTCGAGTCACGTTCTGGCAGAGGTGCGCAGCACCGTCGACGACGTGGCGGTCATCAGCAACGGTCGACTCGTCCGGGCGTCGACCCTCACCGAGTTCGAGGACCTCGCCGTCCACGCGGTCGGGGTCCGCACCCCGAGCCCCGCGTCGTTCGTGGCCCTGGCACGCGAGCGCGACTGGCGGATCGAGGACGCCCCCGGCGGCTTCCGCGTGCGCGGTGTCGACACGGCGACCGTCGGCTCCGCCGCATTCGGCGCCGGTATCGAACTGCATGAACTCACCGACGCCGGTGCCGATCTCGAGACCGTGTTCCTGCACCTGACCGGTTCGCCCACAACGTCGACGGGAGCTGTGCGATGAAGGCGGCACTGGTCGCGGAGTACCGCAAGTTCGTCTCCACCCGGATGTGGTGGGTGCTCCTCATCGCCATGGTCGGCTATCTGGCGTTCATCGGTGCGGTCCTTGCCTTTTCGATGACCGCGGAGAACGCCATGAACCAGCCGGTGCTGCTGTCGGGGGGCGATCTCGCGCGGTCGATCTACGCGTTGACCTCTCCGATCGGCTACGTGTTCGCCCTGGTCATCGGCAGCCTGGCGGTGACCGGCGAGTTCCGCCACAAGACCATCACCGCCAGTCTCCTGGTCGAACCACGGCGCGGAATCCTGTTGTCGGCCAAGCTGATCGCGGGCATTCCGATCGGCGCACTGTACGGCATCCTCGGCACGTTCGCGGTCGTGGCGACCGCCGCGCCGATCCTCGCACTCCTCGGGGACGGCGCCTTCCTGGGCGATGGCTCGACCATCGAGGTCATCGCCCTGTCGATGCTCGTGATGGTGCTGTGGACGGCGCTGGGCGTCGCCTTCGGCGCGGTGGTGTCCAACCAGGTGGCCGCGATCGTCATCCTGTTGGCGTTCACCCAGCTCGTCGAGCCGATCGCCCGGATCGCCCTGGCCTCCTTCGACGCCACCACGTCGGTGTCGAAGTTCCTCCCCGGTTCGGCTGCCGATGCACTGGTCGGTACGAGCTTCTTCGCCAGCATGGGCGAGGGTGCCTCGGATCTCCTCCCCCAGTGGGCGGGGGCCGTGGTGATGCTGGTCTACATCGCGGCGTTCGCCGTCGTCGGCCGGTTCACGACCCTGCGACGCGACATCGCCTAGGCGGCCACCTCTTCGCCTGCCCCGCTCGTTGCGATCAGATCACAACACCTGTCCCTTCAGTCACATCTGCCCCATACTCGACATGTCGACCGACCGCCGACGAGGGGATGCCGCATGCAACGACGCCGAACACTGACCGGGGTCGCGGGTGCGGTCGGAGCGTCCCTCGTCTCGCTTGCGCTCATCCCGGGTGTTCCGTCGGCGCTCGCCGACGACGACACCGCGCGCATCGTGTCGACGACCGCATTCGACGGCCGCGAGCGACTCGAGGTCTGGTCGCCGTCGATGGGCCGCGAGATCACCGTCGACGTCCAGCATCCGGCGGGAGACACCAAACGGCCCACGCTGTACATGCTCGACGGCGCCGAAGCCCACGACGAGGAGTCGGGCTGGTACGCGATGACGGATCTGCAGAAGCTGGCCGCCGGCGAGAAGCTGACAGTCGTGACGCCGGTCGGCGATCCGCACAGCTATTACACCGATTGGCGCACAGTCGATCCCGGCGTCGGCAAGAAGTACATGTACGAGACGTTCCTGACCGAGGAACTGCCCCCGCTGATAGACGAGGAGTTCGACGGCAACGGGCGCAACGCCATCGCCGGGGCGTCGATGGGCGGGGTCGCGGCACTGACCCTCGCGACCCGACGGCCCGCGCTGTACAGCGGAGTGGCGGGTTACAGCGACTGCGCCAACATCTCGAGCCCGCAGAACCAGCTGCTCACCCGGTGGGACGTGAGCCGCGGCGGCGGTGATGCGACCAACATGTGGGGCCCGTTCGGCGATCCGGAGTGGAGCGCGCACGATCCCTATGTGAACGCGGAGAAGCTCCGCGGCAAGACCATCTACATGTCGTCGGGCAACGGCGTCCCCGGCCGGTACAACAACCTGGTCGCCGACCCGATCGGCGAGACCGTCCAGGGCATCATCGGCGAGTTCGGCAGCTGGTCCTGCACCGGACAGATGAGCAAGCGCCTGTCCCGGCTCGGCATCCCCTACACCACCAACCTGCGACCCAGCGGAACCCACAAATGGGGGTACTGGAAGGAGGAGCTGCACGTGTCCTGGCCGATCCTGATGCGCTCGGTCGGATTGCGCTGACGTCCCGCCGGCCGAGTAGGTCCGAGGCGCCAGCCGAGGACCGTATCGAGGTCACGCCGGCCGCGGGATCGCAGCCGACACACTCTGTCCGATCCACGCCGGCACCTCTCGGGCGACCTCCGCCGGGGCGGTGATCTCGGCACGATCGGTGCTCAGCGCGTACCGCCAGTCGATGTCGCCGCGCCAGATCTCGGTGAGGGTTCTCAAATCGGTCGCGACGGTGGCGTCGACCTCGTAACCGGGATCGAAGTCACACACCTGCGCGTCGTCCCCCGAGACCACCAGATACCAGGTGCGCGCCTTGCCGATCACATCGCGAAACATGAACTGCACCACGGTTCGACGGCGCGGCCATTGATCGACCGGGACGGTCCGGCGCATGTCCCACATCAGCAGGTGCGGATCGAGATCGGCGTCTCCGAGATCGCCGACCCAGCGAATCCCCCACGCACTCAACGCCTCCACCACCGTGGTCAGTTCCTCACCCATGTCCGTTAGTGAGTACACCGAACGACCACCGACCTCGGACCGGCGGATGACTCCGGCCCGCTCCAGATTGCGCAGCCGCTTGGTGAGCAGCGCCGGCGACATCTTCGGGACGCCGCGTCGTAGTTCGTTGAAATGACGACTGCCCAGCAGCATTTCGCGAACGATCAGGATCGTCCAGCGCTCGTCGAGGAGCTCCATGGCCTTGGCGACCGGGCAGAACTGTCCATACGACGTCATCGCATCCTCCCTTGCGTCGATGAATCCAAGTACACACCCGCCGCACCACGATGACCAGTACAGAATGTGAACCGGAGTCGGTACAGATGTTGGCCTAGAGGGAAGTCGCCCCGACGGCGGAAGCTCGTGGTGTCCGGATACGAACATCGACACGACCACGACGAGGACACATCATGACCACGACCCAGCCCACGCCGTTCGACGCCGAGATCAAGGCGCGCCATCGCAAACTGTGGGCGGCGGGCGACTATCCCGCCGTCGCCGACCTGATCACCCCGCTCGGCAGGCGACTCGTCGACGCGCTGCACATCAAGTCCGGCGAGAAGGTCCTCGACGTCGCGGCCGGGGCCGGCAACGTCGCGGTGCCCGCGGCCCGGGCCGGTGGACACGTCGTCGCGACCGACCTCACGCCCGAGCTGCTGGAGACCGGCGAATCGCGACACGGCGATCTGGGCATCACCTGGCGCACCGCCGATGCCGAGGACCTCCCGTTCGACGACGACGACTTCGACATCGCGACGTCCTGCGTCGGCGTCATGTTCGCGCCGAATCACCAGAAGTGCGCCGACGAACTCGTCCGCGTTGTACGACCCGGCGGACGGATCGGTCTGATCAACTGGACGCCAACGGGTTTCATCGGTGAGCTGTTCGGCGTGATGAAGCCGTACGCACCACCGCCGCCGCCCGGAGCGCAGCCCGGCCCGCTGTGGGGCAGCACCGACCACGTGCGCTCCCTCTTCGGCGACCGAGTGACCGATCACCGGTTCACCACCACGACGGTGAAGATCGACGAGTTCTCCGACGGCGCCGCGTTCCGGGACTTCTTCAAGGCTTACTACGGCCCGACGATCGTGACCTACCGGAACATCGCCGACGACCCGACCCGCGTCGCCGAACTCGACACCGCCATCGCCGAGCTCGCCGACCGCTACTTCACCGACGGCCACATGGAGTGGGAGTACCTGCAGGCGGTGCTCACCGTCGTCTGACCCCGCCCTCGCAGAGTCACTCGGCGTATTCGACGACGAGCGGCGCGTGATCCGACAGCCGCAGTTCGGGCGCGGGTTCCTTGTCGACCTCGACCCGCTGCGCCCGACGCGCGAGTCCGGGTGTCGCGAGGTGGTGGTCGATCCGCCAGCCGACGTCCTTGACGAAGGACTCCCCCGCCCAGCTCCACCAGGTCAGCGGCCCCGGTCGGTCGCCGTGCAGCGCACGCACCACGTCGACGAGGCGGCGCGGACCGGTGATCTCACCGAACCACTCCCGCTCCTCGGGCAGGAAGCCCTCCATCTTGCGAGCGGCGCGCCAGTTGGTGACGTCGTGTTCGAGATGGGCGACGTTGAGGTCACCGAGTAGCAGGAACTCCCGCCCGGCGCGTTGTGCCGCGAGCCGGTTGCGCTGCAGTTCGCGGGCGAACCCCGCCAGGAACCGTTGCTTGCGTGCATGTTTGGCGCCACCGTCGGGCTTCTCCCGCATCGAGCCGGGCCGCTGCAACTCCGCGGGCAGACCTCCCTTGGGTAGGTAGATGTTGGCGACGGTCAGCGGCCGGTCGGCCAGATCGACCTCGACGTACCGCCCCTCGTGTGCGAAAGCGTTCAGCCCGCGTGCCTTCGGCGGATGGGTCAGCCAGGTGCGCACCGCGGCAGGTGCCGTGCGCGTCAGGATCGCCACCCCGTTTCGTCCCGGGATCGTGCCGACGTCGATCGCTGCGGTGTAACCGGCGAACTCCCCGACGTCGTCGGCACCGCACCGCAGTTCCTGTAGGCCGGCCACGTCCGGGTTCCGCCGGATCAGCCAGTCGTCGAACCCGCGGCGCCGTGCCGCCCGAATCCCGTTGACGTTGAACGACGCAACGGTCAGGCCGGTGTCGCACACTCTCCCGCCCTCAGACATCGCGAACGTTCATCGGGGTCAGTGACGGCCGTTTGGGTTCACGGCCGTCGCCGAGGGAGACCCCGCGGAACTTGCGGATCAGCCATGGCGTGAAGAACTCCACCGCCCACCGGGTGTCACCGGCCAGGGCGGCCACCCGGTGCGGTGCCCGAGCGGGTGGCAGTGGGCTGCCCCAGTCTGCGGTGCTGTCGGGCAGACCGAGGGCGTGCGCGGCAGCGTCGGCGAACCGCTCATGTCCGAACGGCGAGGCGTGCAGGCGGTCCGACGACCACGACCGCGGATCGGTCAGCACCGGTGCAGCATGGAGGTCGACGAGGAGAAAGCCGTAGGTCGCGGCGAACCCGCGATTCATCTCGTTGAGCTCCAGCAGCCGGGCTTCCTTGCGGGCGGCGAACGGGATGGTGCGGACGATGTTCGGGAAGGTCGACACGATGACCGTGGCGCCTGAATCCGCGAGCCGGCGATAGATCGTGTCGAGGTCTTCGTGCACCTGGGTGAGGTCGGAGCGGCCGATCACGTCGTTCATGCCGAGCGGTGCGGCGATGAGGTCCGGTCGCAGGGCCAGCGCCGGCTCGAGTTGATCTTCGAGAACCTGCCGCGTGCGTTTCCCGCGGATGGCCAGGTTGGCGTACTGCAGATCCGGGTTGAACGCCGCCATCCGCTCGGCGAGGCGGTCGGCCCAGCCGCGGAACTCCCACTCCGGGTGAGGGTCTCCCAGACCCTCTGTCTGACTGTCACCGATGGCCACGAAACGCGAGTACTGCACGGCGAAGATGATAATCCGCCGCCCCATCGGCCCTCTTGGCGGAAGCGGAGGGATTTGAACCCCCGGTGGTTTTACCCACGCTCGCTTTCAAGGCGAGTGCATTCGGCCGCTCTGCCACGCTTCCCTGAGAGGAAAGAGTACGTGAGGCTCTCCCGCGCAACATGACAGGCCCGACCCGATTCCCGCGGACGATCACGTCGCTGTGGAACCATCGACAGGGTGAAAGCCATCGTCGTCGAATCCGAGAACCTGTCCGTGCAGGACGTGCCCGATCCGTCACCGGCTGCCGGTGAGGTGGTGATCGACGTGGTGGCGGCCGGTGTCAACCGTGCCGACATCCTCCAGCGGGCCGGCAACTACCCGCCGCCGCCGGGTGCGTCGGAGACGCTCGGCCTCGAGGTGTCCGGCCGGATCTCCGCACTGGGTGACCAGGTGGCCGGCTGGGCGGTGGGCGACGAGGTGTGCGCACTCCTGGCCGGTGGCGGCTACGCGGAGAAGGTCGCGGTTCCCGCCGAGCAGGTCATGCAGGTTCCGCGGGGCGTCGACCTGGTGTCGGCGGCCGCGCTGCCCGAGGTCGCGTGCACCGTGTCGTCGAATGTCTTCGACACCGCGCACCTGAGCACGGGCGAACTGCTCCTCGTCCATGGCGGGTCGAGCGGCATCGGCACCCACGCGACGCAGGTCGCGCATGCGATGGGCGCCCGGGTCGCGGTCACCGCCCGCACCCAGGCCAAGCTGGACCGGTGCCGCGAATACGGCGCCGAGATCCTGATCGACTACACGCGTGACGATTTCGCGCAAATCCTGAAGGACAACGGCGGCGCCGACGTCATCCTCGACATCATCGGCGCCAAGTACCTGTCGTCGAACCTCAAGGCACTGAGCACCGACGGTCGTCTCGTGATCATCGGGATGCAGGGCGGCACGAAGGCCGAACTCCCCATCGGCCTGCTGCTCGCCAAACGCCTGTCGGTGATGGGCACCACGCTGCGCGCCCGCCCGGTTCACGGTCAGGGTGGCAAGGCCCACGTGGTGGCGGCGACGGTGGCCCGCACGTGGCCGTTGATCGAGGACGGGAAGGTCAAGCCGGTCGTCGACCGCACCTTCCCGCTCGCCGACGCGGCTGCCGCACACGACCACCTCAACAGCGGTGACGCCATCGGGAAGGTGCTGCTGACGGTCGGATAGGTCAGATCGCCCCCGGCGCGGACTCCTCGTCGGGGGCGTCGACCGCCGCCCTGATCTTGCGGAAGGCCGTCCCCAGCGCGGCGAACTCTTCGGGACTCATCGCGTCGACGACGAACTTCCGGATGACCCGGTCGCGGAGGTGGACGTGGGCGGCGAGCGTCTGGCGGCCCCGGTCGGTCAGCTGGACGAGTCGATGCCGGCCGTCGGTCTTGGATTCGAGACGTTCGACGTCGCCGACCTCGCTGAGCCGCGCGATCATGCGCGACACCGTGCTCACGCGCATGTGCACGGCGTCTGCGACCTCACTGACCCCCAGCTTCGGCGACAACTCGATCGCCTCCAGGATGCGGAGGTCCGACAGCGACAGCCCACGCTTCACGAACTCGTCGTTGACGCGCGCGAACAGCGCCCACCCCCCGTCGACGAGGTTGAGCCAGCTCTCGGCCTCGGCTGAGGTGAGTGACCGCGGAGGACCCGGGGCTCGATCTTCCTTCTTTCCCGACACAACAGGACAACCTACACTGGCATTAATTTGCTACGCGCAATAGTGAATACCGTGCGTAGCGGACTGTCCTCTGCTCAGGCGAGCGAACCAAGCGTCCGCACCAGGTGGTCGACCTCGTACGGCGTCGAATAAGGTGCGAGGCCCACCGTGACAGCACCCCCGAACTCCGGGGCACCCATCCGCACCAGCGCTCGGTTGGGGACGTCGGCGAGCGCGCACACGCCGTTGTCGGCGAGCCGGCGGACCACCTTGTCGGCACTGACGCCGTCGACCGTGAAGCTCACCAGCGGCACCCGGTTCTCCTCCGTGCCGACCACATTGACGTGGTTGAGCTGGGTCAACGTCGTGACCAGGTAATAGGTCAACCGTTGCAGGTACTCGTAGACGCCGTCGAGCGAGGTGACCAGGCGCCGGCGGCGTTTCCCGATACCGTCCTCGTCCAGCCCGGCGATGTGTTCGACCGAGGCCACCAGACCGGCCAGCATCGACCCCTGATGCGGTTCGGGTTCGAGCCGGGCCGGGCCCTTGGCACCGGGATCCATCGACATCAGTCGCAGGCGGTCGATGACGTGGGGTTCGCGGAACACCATCGCCGACATCCGCGGACCGCCCCAGCGCTCGGCGGACACCACGAGCACGTCGGCGCCCAGCTCATGGATGTCCAAGGACAGGTAGGGAGCGGCGTTGGTGGCGTCGACGACGAAGAGCGCGCCCGCACCGCGGACCAGCGGCGTGATCTCGCCGATGTCAGTGATCGCCCCGGTCGTCGACGAGGCCAGGGTCACCGCGACGACCTCGGTCTCGGGCGTGATGAGGTCGCCGAACTGCCACGCGGGCAGGGCGCCGGTCTCCACGTCCACCTCGGCCCACCGGATGCGGCCGGCATACCGTTCGGCGGCCCGTACCCACGGGACGATGTTCGGCTCGTCGTCCTGCCGGGTCACCACCACGTCGCCGCGCAGGAACGCGTGCGGTGAGAGGGCCTCGGCCAGGCAGGCCAGCAGGGAGTAGCGCGACGGTCCGATGACCACTCCCGCGGCGTCGCCACCGACGAGGTCGGCGATCGCGCGGCGGGCGCTGTCGGTGACCTCCGCGGTGGCACGGGCCGACGGGTACACCCCGCCGGGAGCCGCGGCCAGATGCCGGAAGCTGGTGGTCACCGCGGTGGCGACCGAATCCGGGACCTGCATCCCCGCCTGGGGGTCGAGGTGAATCCAGCCGTCGCCCAGCGATGGAATCAATCCACGCACATAGGCGACGTCGAAAGGCATGGCACGAGGATAGACGCCCGTCGTCGGGCCGATCATCGCGTCCGTCAAGTGCAGGGACTCGAACGATCGGCGTGCCCGAGAGGTCCCGGTCGGGGCGAATGGGCACAATGGAGACCATGGCAACGGATGGCACCCCAGGACCCGGTTCGATGCCCGGCCGCCCCTTTGGCGCCGGCGGCTCCGACGACGTGATCGTCGTGGGCGCAGGCGTGGACGAGTCGAAACCCGACGACGAGACGTCGGAGTCGTCGAGCCTCGCCGACATGGTCGAGCAGCCCGCCAAGGTCATGCGCATCGGCACGATGATCAAGCAGCTGCTCGAGGAGGTGCGTGCCGCTCCGCTCGACGACGCGTCGCGGAACCGGCTGCGTGAGATCCACCAGTCGTCCATCCGCGAACTCGAGGACGGTCTCGCCCCCGAGCTGCGCGAAGAGCTCGAGCGGCTCGCGCTCCCGTTCTCCGACGAGGGGACGCCGTCGGATGCCGAGCTACGGATCGCGCAGGCCCAGCTCGTCGGCTGGCTCGAAGGACTGTTCCACGGCATCCAGACGGCGCTGTTCGCCCAGCAGATGGCCGCGCGCGCCCAGCTCGAGCAGATGCGACAGGGCGCACTGCCACCGGGCATGCCCGCACCCGGCGGAGCGCACAGCAACAGCCCCGGACAGTACCTCTGAGGCCAGTACCTCTGAACCGGTCGACTCCTATCGCGGGTACGCTGACTCCTCGTGTCAGCGGTAGTAGACGACGACGCGATACCCGCGCGTCCCGAGAGTTCTGAGTCACGCACGTTCGCGCGCGGCGTCAAGGACCTCCGTGACGGCCTCGCCAGCCGCGAACTGTGGCTTCACCTGGGGTGGCAGGACATCAAACAGCGGTACCGCCGCTCGGTGCTCGGACCACTCTGGATCGTCATCGCGACCGGCGTCACCGCGATCGCGATGGGACTGCTCTACGGCGAACTGTTCGGCATGGACATCAAGGTGTTCCTGCCGTACGTCGCGCTCGGGTTCATCTTCTGGAACTTCATCCAGAGCTCGATCCTCGACGGTGCGGAGGTCTTCTCGAAGAACGAGGGGCTGATCAAGCAGCTGCCGGCGCCGGTCAGCGTGCACGTCTACCGCGTCGTGTGGCGGGCGTTGATCATCTTCGCGCACAACGTGGTGATCATCGTCCTGATCTTCCTGATCTTCCCGCCGCCCCTCGACTGGACCGTGCTGCTGGTGATCCCCGCCATCGGCCTCTACGTGCTCAACGCGATCTGGGTGTCCATCGTCTTCGGCATCCTGTCGACGCGGTTCCGCGACATCGGCCAGCTCCTCACCACGGTGGTCCAGCTGGTGTTCTTCATGACGCCGATCATCTGGACCACGTCCAGCCTGGGGAGCGCGACGGGCGAGACGTCGTCGCGGTTGAAGCTCGTCGAGCTGAACCCGATGTTCCACTACCTGGAGATCGCGCGCGGACCGCTGCTCGGCGAGCCGGTGGAGTTCTACCACTGGGCCGTTGTGCTGGGCTGCACCGCGGTCGGCTGGATTCTGGGCATGCTGGTGATGCGCAACTACCGCGCCCGCGTGGCGTACTGGGTGTAGGGACGAGACTGATGGCCAGAAACAACAACCTCGGGGACAACCGGGTCCGCGTCGACACGTGGGACGCGTGCGTCGACTTCCCGATCTTCGACGCCAAGACGCGTTCGCTGAAGAAGTCGGTGCTCGGTGCGGCGGGCGGCGTGATCGGCTCCAACGCGTCGAACGTGGTGGTCGTCGAGGCGCTCAAGAACATCAATCTGCACCTCAAGCACGGCGACCGCATCGGGCTGGTCGGTCACAACGGTGCCGGCAAGTCGACGCTGCTGCGTCTGCTGTCGGGCATCTACGAACCCACCCGTGGGGCGTGCCGGGTGCATGGCCGCGTGGCTCCGGTCTTCGATCTCGGCGTCGGCATGGACCCGGAGATCTCCGGCTACGAGAACATCATCATCCGCGGCATGTTCCTCGGCATGACCCGCAAGGAGATGCTGAAGAAGATCGACGACATCGCAGAGTTCACCGAGCTCGGCGACTATCTGCAGATGCCGCTGCGGACCTACTCCACGGGTATGCGCGTACGCATCGCACTGGGTGTCGTGACGTCGATCGATCCGGAGATCCTCATCCTCGACGAGGGCATCGGCGCAGTCGACGCCGACTTCATGCGCAAGGCCCGCGGTCGTCTGCAGTCGCTCGTCGAACGCTCCGGAATCCTGGTCTTCGCCAGCCACTCCAACGAGTTCCTCGCGCAGCTCTGCGATCGGGCGCTGTGGATCGACAAGGGCGAGGTCCGCATGGAAGGCGGCATCGAAGAGGTCGTCGGCGCCTACGAGGGCCCGGGGGCCGCGGCTCACGTCCGCGAGGTGATCGCGCAGGTCAAGGCCGACGCCGAGGGCACGGCTCAGTGACCCAGGTCCGGCCGGAGACGGTGATCGCGGTGGTGGTGACCCACCGCCGCGTCGAACTGCTCGCCGAATCCCTGGCCGTGGTGTCCGGACAGGACCGGCCCGTCGATCACCTCATCGTCGTCGACAACGCCGACGAACCCGAGGTCGCCGAACTCGTTGCGGCTCAGCCGGTTCCCACCACCTATCTCGGTTCGCAGCGCAACCTCGGCGGCGCTGGCGGCTTCGCGCTGGGTATGCTCCACGCACTCGCTCTCGGCGCCGACTGGGTCTGGTGCGCCGACGACGACGGGCGGCCCGACGGGCCGGCGGTGCTCTCGACGCTGCTCGACTGCGCGAAGCGTCACGACCTCGACGAGGTGTCACCGGTCGTCGCCAACCTCGACGATCCCGACACCCTCGCCTTCCCGCTGCGCCGCGGACTCGTGTGGCGCCGCAAGCGTTCTGAGCTCTTTTCCGACGCCGGGAGCGGAGCGAGCGGGTCGAATGTTGCCGACGGTGAAGCGCAAGAGGACGATCTGTTGCCCGGCATCGCCTCGCTGTTCAATGGCGCTCTGTTCTCGGCGGAGTGCCTCGAGCAGGTCGGCGTCCCCGACCTCCGGCTCTTCTTCCGCGGCGACGAGGTCGAGGTGCACCGGCGCCTGGTGCGTTCCGGTGTGAAGTTCGGGACCTGCCTGCGCGCCGGCTATCTGCATCCGGACGGTTCCGCCGAGTTCCGCCCGATCCTGGGCGGCCGCATGCACACCCAGTACCCAGACAACGCGGTGAAGCGGTACTTCACGTACCGCAACCGCGGTTACCTGATGAGCCAGCCCGGCATGCGCAGGCTGCTCCCCCAGGAATACGCCCGCTTCGGCTGGTTCTTCCTTGTGCAGCAACGTGATCCGAAGGGGTTCGCCGAGTGGGTGCGACTCCGGGGGCTGGGCCGGCGCGAGCGGTTCACGCGTCCCTGAGCCACGCCTCGACATCCCCTGCTCCCTGAGGTGTGAGCGAATCGAGCCACTAAGGGCCAGCGACTTCATCTCACCAGCCCTTCGAGGCTCGTCGCTATCGCTCCTCGCACCTCAGGGAGCGCGGGAAATCAGCGACCGGCACGCGGGGTCGTGCCGAGCGCGACCACCCCACCGACCACCCCGATCGCAGCGAGCACCCACCACGCCGACACGAAGGCGTCGTGTAGGTCGTCGTAGTTCACCGCGGTTCCGACGATCGCGACGAACAGGCTGACTCCCAACGACATCCCGAGCTGACGGCTCATGTTGACGACCGCACTACCGGTGGCCGCCTGATGTGCCGGTAGATCGGCGGTCGCGGAGGACAGGATCGACGGGAGCGCGAACCCGACACCGACGCCGCCGATGAGCCAGCCCGGTAGCATCTCGGTCGCAAAATCCGGAGTGGCGTCGACCGACAGCGCGACCATCCCGATCCCGACGGCGAACAGGACGCACCCGGCGGCCACGATGACACCCACCGGGACCCGTGAGCTCAGGCGGTCGGCGACGGCGGCGAAGATCGGGACCATCAGCGGTCCGGTGGACACGGCCAGCCCGGTGGCGATCGCCGAGAATCCCCAGACCTGTTGCAGCCACAGGATGTTGGCGAGCAGGGCGCCGGCGAACGGGATCGAGAAGAGCAGCATGGCGATGTTGGCGGAGGAGAACGTGCGAATCCGGAGCAGTGCCGGGTCGATGACCGGTTCGGCGTGGCGTCGTGAACTCAACACGAACCCGGCGAACGCCACCAGCGCCACGATCCACGCGCCGGCGATCCGGGGGTCCGACCATCCCCAGTCACTGCCCTGAACCAGGCCCAGGGTCAACGCACCCACCGAGACCACCAGCAGCGCAGCCCCCAGTGCGTCGGGAAACGCTGTCACGGCGTCGTTTCGGGAGCGCACGAGGATGATCGCACCCGCGACCAGTGCCGCGATGCCCACCGGGATGTTCACCAGGAACACCCACCGCCACGACGCCTCGACCAGGACACCACCGACCGCCGGGCCGAACGCGGCGGCGAGCGCGCCGGTCGCCGCCCAGATCTTCACCCCACGGGCACGACGCTCCGGCGGCAGCGTCGACACCACCAGTCCGAGACTGGCCGGCGTCAGGATCGCCGCACCGACGGCCTGCAGCGCACGGAACGCGACCAGCCACCAAACACCCTGAGCCGCAGCGCACGCCGCACTCGCGACCGTGAAGAGTGCGAGACCGAACAGAAAGCCACCCTTACGCCCGTAACGGTCGACGATCCGCCCCGCCGGAACGAGTAGCGCCGCATAGAGAATCGCGTAGGCGTTGAGGACCCAGGACATCTGGGAAAGGGTCGAGCCGTCGAAGTCCGAACTGATGTTGACGAAGGCGACATTGACGATGAACACGTCCAGGCTGGCCATGAACGCGGCGCCGGACAAGATGAGGAGTGTGAGCCCGGGCCGGGCGAGAGTCGATGACGCAGCGGGCGAACTGGTTTCGGTCGGTGTGGTGGTCATCGGGCGGACCACCCGACGACGCGGCGACTCTGGCGGGCGGAGGCGAGGAGCCGGCCGCCGCGGTCACGGAGGGTGGTGTCGTCGACGGACCAGCCGCCCGAGGTCGAGATGTTGCGGGTGTGCACCAGGACCGGTGCGGGTTCGGGGTCGTCGAGCGGCGCGGTGATGTGCATGGAGAAGGCGACGGTCGGGATGGCGAGCGGCGCGGCCAACGTGGGGAAGACGGCGGGCGGCAGACAATCGGCGAGCAGACCGAGGTACGCGGCGTCGAGCGCCATGGGAGTACGCGTGACGATCCATGCGCGCATCCACGCCTCGTCCGCGCCGGTGAGCGGTAGCGGACCGTCGACCGGACGGAGGTCGAGGTGACCGCCCATGGGGACGATCTCCGGCGGGATGCTGAACTGCGCGAGCTCCTCCGGACCCGGCACGAGCTCCGCGACGTCGACGATGTCGCCGTCATCGGCCTCGCCGACCCGTCCCGCCGTCACCGATGCGACCCCGATCTCGGCGGTTCCCTGGGTCACGGCAACGTCGACGATCCGCGTGTGACGTCCGACCTCGCGCACCGATGACGTCAGGAGAATCTCACCGCCGGCCGGTTTGCCGACGAACCGCAGGTCCACCGTCCGGACCGACGCCCCCGGGACCGCGTCGGCCGCGACGCGCACCGCCAGCGCGACGATCGCACCGCCGAACGGGCCCGACCATCCCCACCAGCTCCGGTCGATCGTCGCCGCCTACTTCCCGCGGCCGACTCGTAGTGCCCCGAATTCTTCTGCCAATCCATCGACAGCATCGCGCTGCCTGCTGAGTTGTTTCATGCAACTCATGCAAGCAGGTTGAGTTGCTTCACGCAACCCACTATCGTCGGGGACATGCGTCGCGCCTCTTTCACCGACATGAACTGCTCGGTCGCCCAGAGCCTGGAGATCGTCGGCGAATGGTGGACGCTGCTGATCGTTCGAGACGCACTCTTCGGCGTGACGCGATTCGACGAGTTCTCCATGCGGCTCGGAATCGCACGCAACGTCCTGACCCAGCGACTGGACACCCTCGTCGACCACGGGGTGATGACCAAAGAGCCCTACCAGGACAATCCGGTCCGCTACGACTACCGCCTCACCGACAAGGGGCGTGACCTCTGGACGGTGATCACCGCACTGCGGCAGTGGGGCGACAAGTGGGCCACCGACGGCGGTCCGCCCGTGGAGTCCACCCACAGCTGCGGCAGCACGATGACCGTCGAGCCACATTGCTCGGCCTGCGGGGAGCGGGTCGAACTGGCCGACCTCCGCGTCCACCCCGGTCCGGGTGCACGGGAGAACAATCCGCTCAACGGACTGCGGGAGCGCGGCGTCCAACCCTCCTGAACTGCGCGGGAGTGCAAACCTTCGCCACCGAATTAGAACGTGTTCTACTGTGGGGAGAGTTCCGTCTGCACGTCCCGAGGAGCAAGATGCGGTTCACCTTCGCCGAGGCCATGACCGATCCGTCGTACTACGCGCCGCTCGCGCAGGCCGCGGAGAAAGCGGGCTACGCCGGCTTCACCATTCCCGACTCCCTCGCCTACCCCGAGGAATCGGACGCCAAGTATCCGTACACACCCGACGGCAACCGCGAGTTCCTCGACGGTAAGGCGTTCATCGAGACCTTCATCCAGGCCGCCGCACTGGGCGCGGTCACCTCGACCATCCGGTTCACCCCGTTCGTGCTCAAACTCCCCGTCCGGCCGCCGGCCCTGGTCGCCAAGCAGGCGAGTTCGGTCGCGTACCTCACCGGCAATCGCCTCGCGCTCGGCGTCGGCACGAGTCCGTGGCCCGAGGACTACGACTTCATGGGCGTCGACTTCCGTCGCCGCGGCAAGCGCATGGACGAATGCATGGACATCATCCGCGGACTCACCACGGGCGAGTACTTCGAGTTCCACGGCGAGTTCTACGACATCCCGAAGATCAAGATGACGCCCGCCCCCACCGAGCCGATCCCGCTGCTGGTGGGCGGTCACGCCGATGCCGCGCTCCGTCGCGCAGTGATCCGCGGCGACGGCTGGATGCACGGCGGCGGCCCGCCGGAGGAACTCGATGCCCTCCTGGACCGCATCAACGAGATCCGCAAGGCCGAGGGCAAGATCGACGATCCGTTCGAGATCCACGTGATCTCGATGGACGCATACACCGTTGATGGCTGTAAACGTCTGGAGGACAAGGGAATCACCGATGTGATCGTCGGTTTCCGCCTGCCCTATGTGATGGGTCAGGACACCGAGCCACTCCAGACCAAGATCGATCACCTGAACTGGTACGCGGACAACGTGATCGCGAAGGTCAACGGCTGATTCGATTGGTCGTCAACCCTATTCGCCGCGAACCCTGAGTTCGTCAACCCCGGACCGGCGCGGTTGCACGGGTCCTCCCGCTGAGGCACACTGCAGAACACGGACAATGCAGACCCCAGGTGTGACCGAGCGAGTGAACACTCACGATCACCGGGTGGGAGGACAGCGATGACCGATTCACCCGGTGGGTCGGCCTCGTGGTCGACGCAGGGGGCCGGTCGGGTGAATCGTCCATCTCGCCTGAGCAGGCGTACCTTCTTCAAGGCCGCGGGGGTCACCGGTACCGCGCTCCTCGGCGCGTCGGCACTGGCCGCATGCGGCGGGTCGTCGGTCTCGCCCAACACGCTGCGGGTGGCCATCGCCGGCGAACCCGACCAGCTCGATCCGCAGAAATCCAGCTCGTACTTCACCTTCGAGGTCCTCGAGAACGTCTTCGACACCCTCGTCGAACCCGACGAGAACCTGCAGATGCAGCCGGCTCTCGCGCAGAGCTGGGACGTCAGCCCCGACGCCCGACAGTGGACGTTCCTGTTGCGACCGGGGGTCACGTTCCACAACGGCGATCCCCTGACGGCCGCCGATGTCGAGTCCTCGTTCCGTCGCATCCTCGACGAAGAACTGTCCAACGCCTGGAAACTCGAGGCCGTCGAGTCGATCACCGCCCTCGACGACCGGCGCGTACGATTCACGGTCCGCGAACCCACCCCGAACCTGCTGACCAACATCGGCGGCTTCAAAGGACTGGCGATCGTCAACCGGCGCAACGTCCAATCCGGCGAGATCGCGACAAAACCCGTGGGCACCGGCCCGTTCTCGTTCGTCTCCCGCTCCCCCGGCGCGTCGATCGTGCTGAAGTCGAACCCCGATTATTGGGGCGGTCCGCCCGCGATCGACGGCGTGAACTACACCTTCATCTCCCAGGGGACGACGGCGGTGTCGGCACTCCGCTCCGGCGAGATCGACTGGACGGACGCGATTCCCGCACAACAGCTGAGTATCTTGTCGCGGGACGACACGCTCGAGGTGGGCACCGTGGTGGCGAACGACTACTGGTACATCACGATGAACTTCGACGCCAAGCCCTTCGCGGACACCCGCGTCCGTCAGGCCGTCGCCTACGCCATCGACCGCCGGTCGATCGCGCAGGTCGTCGGGTACGGCACCGCGACACCCAACGAACTCGCGATCCCGTCGACCAGTCCGTGGTTCGCGCCCTACGACCGCTACACCGCGGGCCTCGACCGTGCTCAGGCCGTCGACAAGGCGAAAGACCTGTTGCGCCAGGCGGGTATCGGGTCGATGGACATGCGGCTCATGGTCACCACCGAGTATCCCGAGACCGTGACCGCCGCGCAGGTCATCGCGTCGAACCTCGAGGACATCGGCGTCACCGTCAAGATCGAGCAACTCGACTTCGGTGCCTGGCTCGACCGCCAGGCCTCCGGCGACTTCGACGCCCTGCTGCTCGGCTGGCTCGGCAACATCGATCCCGACGACTTCTACTACGCACAGCATCATTCGAAGGGCACGTCGAACGCGCAGAAGTATTCGAACTTTCAGGTGGACGCACTGCTCGACCGGGGACGTACCGAGCTCGACGTCCCAGCCCGCAAGGCTGTCTACGCGGACGCCGCCCGCCGGATAGCCGATGACGTGAGTTACCTGTACCTGTACAACCCCTCTGCCACGCAAGCGTTTTCGAAGAACCTCCAGGGGTACACGGTCCGGTCCGACAAAGCCGTCCGGTTCCGGTCCGCCCGGCTGGAGAGGAGCTGACGTGACCGCGATCCGTTCCCCGCTGCTGCGCTTCATCCTCATCCGGCTCGCGTACACGGTCGCCGTTCTGCTCGGGGTGATCGTCGCGGTGTTCTTCCTGATCCAGATCGTGCCCGGCGACCCGGTCCGCATCGCGCTCGGCACTCGCTACACACCGGAATCGTATGCGGCGCTGCGCAGTGCGTCCGGCCTGGACCAGCCGCTGCCCAACCAGCTCGTCGCCTACGTCGGCAATGCCTTCACCGGCGATCTCGGTGTCAGCTTCCGCAACAGCGAACCCGTCACGACGATGCTGTTCGACCGGTTACCGGCGACCATCACCCTCGCACTCGCCGCCATCGTCGTGGCGCTGCTCATCGCGATCCCACTGGGTTCGTGGGCTGCTCTCCGCGAAGGCCGCCTGGCCGACAACG
Source organism: Gordonia sp. GONU (assembly GCF_024733855.1). NCBI lineage: Bacteria > Bacillati > Actinomycetota > Actinomycetes > Mycobacteriales > Gordoniaceae > Gordonia > Gordonia sp. GONU. The sequence goes on along the minus strand of NZ_JANRHB010000028.1, from coordinate 18,097 downwards.
TCATTCGTGTCATCAGCCAGTTCGGCATCTCGGTCCCCGACTTCTGGATGGGCATCCTGCTGATCGGTCTCTTCTCGACCGCACTGGGATGGCTGCCGTCGGCGGGCTACCAGCCCTTCGCCGACGGTCCGCTCGGCTGGTTCGAGCATCTCGTCCTGCCCGCCGTCACGGTCGGGGTCGTCACCGGCGCGATCATGACGCGCTACGTCCGGTCCTCGGTGCTCGAGGTCGTGAACACGCCGTTCGTCACCACCGCGGAATCAAAGGGGCTGAGCAGGAAGAAGATCATGCGGGACCACGTCGGACGCAACGCCCTGGTGCCCGTCCTCACCATCTCCGGCATCCAGTTGGCGGGACTCCTCGGTGGTGTCATCGTCGTCGAGGTGGTCTTCGCCTGGCCTGGTCTGGGACGGCTGGTCTACGACTCGGTCGCGGCTCGCGACTATCCGGTGCTGCAGGGCGCGATCCTGCTGATCGCGGTGATCTTCCTGTTCGTGAATCTCCTCGTGGACATCCTCTACGCCGTCATCGATCCGAGGATCCGGTTGTCATGACCCTCACCGCACCCGAACCTCCCGAGTCCTCCGCCGTCGTCGAGCCTGTGGAGCCGGACCCCGCGACGGATTCGGCCTGGCGGTTGCTGCTCCGCAACCGGGCGTCCGTCGTCGGGCTGGTCATCATCGCGATCGTCGTGATCGCTGCCGTCTTCGGACCGCTGATCGCGCCCGACGGCGCCAACGAGATCGACGTGCCGAACGCCCTGCAGGCACCGAGCTGGTCGCACCTGTTCGGGACCGACGACCTCGGTCGTGACGTCTTCTCCCGGGTCGTGCTCGCGGCGTCGGTGAGCTTGCGGGTGGCCGTGATCGCGGTCGCCATCTCCCTCACCGTCGGCGTGATCCTCGGAATGGTGGCGGGTTTCGCGGGCGGTGTGCTCGACACCGCCCTCATGCGCATCGTCGACGTCGTGTTCTCTTTCCCGGTCCTTCTCCTGGCACTCGCGATCGTCGCGGTCCTGGGGCCCGGCGTCACGTCGGCGATGATCGCGATCGGCATCGTCTACATCCCGATCTTCGCCCGCGTCGCACGTGCGGACACGTTGCGGGTGCGGCAGACCCAGTACGTACAGTCGGCGCGGACGATGGGGGTCCGCACGTCCCGCATCCTGTTCAGCCATGTGCTGCCGAACATCTCGGGTCCGGTGATCGTCCAGACGTCCATCTCCCTGGCGTTCGCCATCCTGTCGGAGGCGGCGCTGTCCTTCCTGGGACTCGGTGTGCAACCGCCCGATCCGTCGTGGGGCCGGATGCTCTTCGATGCGCAGGGATTCATCACGACCGCGTGGTGGATGGGCGTGTTCCCCGGACTCGCGATCCTGTTCACCGTGTTCGCGTTCAACCTGGTCGGCGACGGGGTGCGCGATGTGCTCGATCCGCGACAGCGCACGCTGCTGCGCAACCGGGGGTACGACCGCAGGTCTGTCGCCGTCGCGACGGTGACGCCGAGGCCCGCACGCGCCGTCGCCGACGATTCGGTGCTGGACGTGGAGAACCTCGTCGTCGGGGTCGGACCGCGAGAGATCGTGCACGGCATCAGTTTCACGGTCGCGCGCGGCGAGACGCTCGGCATCGTCGGCGAGAGCGGTTCGGGCAAGTCGTTGAGTGTGTTGTCGGCGACGGGCCTGTTCGACGCTCCCAGTGCCTACGTGCGCGGGTCGGCACTTCTCGGCCGTACCGAGATCGTCGGCGCCACCCCGTCGACGCTTCGTGCCCTCCACGGGACGCGCGTCGGTTTCGTCTTCCAGGACCCGTCGTTGAGTCTCAATCCGCTGCTCACCATCGAGCAGCAACTCGCCGAGGGACCACGCCGACACCTCGGGCTCAACCGCGCCGAGGCGCGCGAGCGTGCGCTGCAGCTGTTGCGCGATGTGAACCTCCCCGACCCCGAAAGCCGTTTGGGCGCATACCCGCACCAACTGTCGGGCGGACAGCGCCAGCGGGTGATGATCGCGATCGCACTCGCCTGCGACCCCGAACTGCTCATCGCCGACGAGGCCACCACCGCGCTCGACGTGACCACCCAGGCGCAGATCATCGATCTCGTCGCCGACCTGCAACGCAAACGGGGCATGGCCGTCGTGTGGATCAGCCACGACCTCGGCGTGATCGGCCGCATCGCCGACCGCGTCATGGTCATGCGTTCGGGACGGATCGTCGAAAGCCGCGATGTGGCAGCACTCTTCGACGACCCGCAGGACGCGTACAGCAAGAAGCTCCTCGATTCGCGACCGCTGTTGAGCAAGGTGGAGGAACGCGACGCCGGTGCGGGTCTGACGAAACAGATCGACGAGACGCCTGCGTTGCAGGCCCACGGACTCGGCGTCGAGTACGTGGTGCGCGGGCCGACCGGCCGCAGCGTGGTGCATGCGATCGACGGCGTGGACCTACAGGTCGCCCGGGGTCGGACTCTCGGCATCGTCGGCGAATCGGGTTCGGGGAAGTCCACGGTCGCCGGGGTCGTCACCGGCCTGATCGAGTCCGGTCAGGGAACGACGGTGACCGGGAGCGTGACGGTGTCGGTCGACGGCCGCGAGGTCGAAGCGGTGGGTGTCCGCGGCACCGACGAAGCACTTCTCCGACGCCGGGTCGCGATGGTCTTCCAGGACCCGACCGCTTCCCTGGACCCGCGGATGACAGTGGCCTCGTCGATCACCGAACCTCTCCGCGCGCACGGATTGGTCTCCGGACGGGACGAGATGCGCGGCCGTGCAGAGCAGTTGCTGGCCGACGTCAGCCTCGACTCGTCGTTCCTCGGTCGCTACCCGCACGAGATGTCCGGCGGACAGCGCCAACGCGTCTGCATCGCGCGAGCCCTGGCCTCCGAGCCGGAGATCCTCATCCTCGACGAGTCGACCGCGTCACTCGACGTCTCCGTGCAGGCCGGTGTCCTCGGCCTTCTCTCCGGGCTGCAACAGGAGAAGGGCCTCACGTTCCTCTTCATCGCACACGACCTCGCGGTCGTCGAGCAGATCAGTGACACCGTCGCGGTGATGCAGAACGGCAAGGTCGTCGAGACCGGCCCGGCGTCGCGCATCCTGCACGATCCCGAAACCGATTACACGCGAAGTCTTCTCGCCGCGATCCCGCCCGAGGTCCCGCAGCGGGCGTGACGCGCGGAGTTCAGACGCCGAAACGACGTCGCGTGCGACATCGATCCGTATGTACGACTTCGGCCGAGGTCGAGCAGCCGGAACGATGTCGCATGCGACATCAATCCGGACTTGCTGACCGGTGCGACACATCTACGCCCGCCCGCGGCCGGCAACCGCATCAGCGGATCTCTAGGATGCCCGTCCGCTGGACCACGAAGACAATCTCAAGGGCCCTAGTTGGCTCCGCCGCAGAAAATCTCGTCCCCGTGAGCACCATCCGAGGGCATATTGCCCTCGGAAGCCCCCGAGGTGGACGAGATTTTCGACCGCCCGGCCCCGACGCCGTCCAATCACGTCGCGTGCGACATCAATCCGTCTGTCCGACGTCGGCCGAGGTCGTGCGGCCGGAGCGAGCTCGCATGCGACATCAATCCGGACCGCCATCCGCCCAGCGGTGACCGCCACCCGCCTCAGCGGATTTTGAAGATGACCGCCCGCTGGACCACGAAGTTGATGACCGTCGCCGTGCCCTGCGCGATGACGAAGGCGATCGCCGAGTAGAGGGCGGTCTCCTCCCACAGCGACGACAACCAGCTGTAGAGACCGACGTTGACCACGAAGGTGACCAGGTAGAGGATCACGACCGCGATGAAGCGGGCGGCGCTCGGCTCCGCGCGGAAGGTCCAGCGCCGGTTGATCAGGTACGCGACGGTGGTTCCGAGGATGAAGCCGCCTGCCTTGGCGACGGCCTCGGGGGTGCCGACGACGTACTGCAGAAACAGTGTGAGCGCGAAGTCCAGGACGGCCGAACCCGCACCGGTGACCACGAACCGGATCAGCTGAGTCTTCAGGTCGACATCGGTCGACGCCTCTTCGTCGTCGAGAGGCAACTCGATCGGCATCGGAGCATGACGCGTCTTGAAGTCCTCGTGATGGTCATGAGGGAACTCGCCTGCGGGTTCGTCGTTGCCGGGGTCGCGTCGAGACACGCTGACACCCTAGCCGAGGATCAGAACTCCTCGTCGACGTCCGAGTCCCGAGCGGCACGTTCACCGCGGTCCAGCGTGGCGAGCTCGGCCAGGTCCGCGTCGTCGAGGGCGAAGTCGAAGAGGTCGGCGTTCTCGAGCTGACGGCCGGCGTGCGAGGACTTGGGCACGACGCTGATTCCGTGCTGGACGGCCCACCGCAAGGCGATCTGAGTGGGCGACTTGCCGTACTTGCGGGCGATCCGCAGGATCACCGGATCGCCGAGGACACCTTCCTTGCGGCCGGTCGGATGCCACGCCTGCGCATGAATCCCCTTGTCGGCCATGAATTCCCGGAGTTCGGTCCGGGGCAGCGCCGGCGAGCACTGGATCTGGTTGAGCACCGGCCACCGTCCGGTCGCGTCGAAGAGCGTCTGCAACTGATGGGGTTTGAAGTTCGAGACGCCGGGCGTGCGGACGTAACCCTCGTCGGTGAGCGTGAGCAGCGCTTTCCACGAGTCGACCATGCGTCCGAGACTCGGGCACGGCCAGTGGATGAGATACACGTCGAGGTAGCCGACGCCGAGTCGGCGGGCGCTCTCCTTGGCGGCGGTGATCGCCTCGTCGAACCCGTGGTCGCCACCGCTGAGCTTGGTCTGGACGATCACCTCGTCACGCCGGACACCCGAACCGTGCACTCCCATCCCGACACTGAGTTCGTTGCTGTACCGAGGAGCGGTGTCGAGAAGCCGGTAGCCCGCCTTGATCGCCGTGCTGACCGCACCGACGCACGGCCGGCCGAGCATGTTGTAGGTCCCGAGTCCCACCATGGGGATCGAGGAACCGTTGCTGAGCTCGACCGAGGGGATGTCCACCTGACCAGGATAGGTCGGACACCCCCTCGGACGCTTCGCCGAGACCAAGTGGCAACCCTGGGTGGCACGAATCAGCGCTCCCGAACGGCACGAATCCTCGCCGACCCGCACTGTGCGCCACGCACGACTCCCCTTACTGTTCTGAACATGTCTGCCCTCACGTCCAGATCACCTGTGTCACGCACCATGCGAACACTCGTCTCCGTCCTCGCCGGCCTCGGCATGGTCCTGCTCGGGACCACCGCCCCGGCGCACGCGGACGACGCGGTTTCCGTGGGCATCCCGAACTGGTCGGGTCTGGACGTCACCGAGTACGCCGGTCCCATCCCGGCCAAGGCGGGCACCCTCATCACGCAGGTCCCCCTGGCCGAGTCGCTCAACCTGCCGGCGGCCGGCAAGGCCTACCGAATCCAGTACTCGTCGCTGAACCAGCACGGCAAGATGGCGACGGGCACCGGCGCGGTGTTCCTGCCGAAGGGCGACGCCCCGGCCGGTGGCTGGCCGATCATCTCCTGGGCGCACGGCACCGTCGGCATGAACGACGACTGCACTCCGTCGGCCTTCCCGCGCAGCGAGCGGGACCAGAAGTACCTCGGCCACTGGCTGAACCAGGGATACGCGGTGGTCGCGGCCGACTATGTCGGGCTGGGTACCCCCGGTCTGATGGCCTACCTGAACGGCGTGACCGCAGCGCACGCGATCGTCGACATCGTCGTCGCATCGCATCAGATGGATCTGCCGCTGGCCAAGCGCTGGGCCATCATCGGACAGTCGCAGGGTGCGGCCGCCGCGCTGAACGGCGCGCGTTACGCCACCGAGTTCAGCCGTGGATCGGGTCTGGATTACCGCGGCGTCGTCGCCACCGGCATCCCGGCCAACCTCGAATACCTGTACCAGAACCTGGGCCCGGTCGTCCCGCCGGTGAACCTGCCCGGTGGCCTGAACGCCTACACCGCGTACATCCTGGCCGGTTTCGACGACACCCGTCCCGACATGAACATCACCAAGGTGATGACGCCGAAGGGCATCGAGCGCCTGGCCGAGGGTCGCACCACCTGCTACCCGATCCTCAAGAAGGCACTCGCCGGTGACGACGTGCGGACTTGGTTCCGCGCGCCGCTGATGTCGATCCCCGGTCTGAGCCCGGCGCTGCACGAGTACATGGCGACGCCGTACAAGGGCTACGACCGTCCGATCTTCCTCGGACAGGGCCTGCGTGACGTCGACGTTCCGGCACCGTCGGCGCTGTCGCTGTACGCACAGATGAAGGCCAACAACCAGCCGGTCGAGCTGTTCGTCTACCCCGAGGACGACCACTCCAGTGCGGTCCTGGCCTCGATGAAGGACTCGACGCCGTTCGTGGCCCGCATCCTGCGCTGACCCGGAATCACCGCTGCGGTGTCCGTCGATCTGAGACCCTTTAACGGATGGGCACAGGATCGATGGGCACCGCAGTTGCTTCTTACGACGACGTCATCATCGGCGCGGGACACAACGGCCTGACCGCCGCCGCGTACCTGGCGCGCGCCGGACGCCGGGTCCTCGTCCTGGAGCGCTCCGACCACGTCGGCGGGGCGACCGTCTCGGCGATGCCGTTCCCCGGCCTGGCGGCACGGCTGTCGCGGTTCTCCTATCTGGTCTCGCTGATGCCACGCGAGATCATCGTCGACCTCGACCTCGACATCTCACTGATCCGCCGCCGCTACTCCTCGTACACTCCGTTGCCCGCCGATCCGACGCGCGGCATCCTCATCGACACACAGGACGACGAGGCGACCGCGGAATCCTTCCGCCGCGTGTTGCGCGCCGACCGCGTCGGAGCCGACGCCGTGGGATTCTCCAACGCCGGTTTCGTGGCGTGGCAGTCCTTCTACCGCCGTGTCGGGACCATCGCGCAGCGCGTCTTCCCGACCCTGACCGAGCCGCTGCGCACCGCCGCCGACATGCACGAACTCGCCGTCGGCACCGACACCTCCGACGCCGAGCTGTGGGAGGCGCTCACCACCCTGCCGCTCGGCACCCTGCTCGGTCAGTACTTCGACGACGACCTGCTGCGCGGCATCGCCGCCACCGACGGCCTGATCGGCACCTTCGCCGACCTCGACGACCCGTCGCTGCGGCAGAACATCTGCTTCCTCTACCACGTGATCGGTGGCGGGACGGGCGACTGGGACGTCCCGGTCGGGGGCATGGGCGCGGTGTCGGGTGCGCTCTACCAGGCTGCCGCGTCGGCGGGTGCCGAGATCTGCACCGGCATCACCGTGACCGGTGTCGATCCCGCGGACGGCACGGTCGAACTCACCGACCCGGCCCACGGCCCGCGCACCGTGCGCAGCTCGACGCTCCACGCGGCGTGCGCTCCGCGGGTCCTCAACACGCTGCTCGACGAGCCGGTCGTCTGTGAGGCGCAGCCCCGGGGCTCGCAGCTGAAGATCAACCTCCTCCTCGACCGTCTCCCTCGGCTGCGCGACGAATCGGTGTCACCGGAGGCGGCGTTCGCCGGCACCTTCCACATCAACGAGACCGCGAGCCAGCTCCACGAGGCCTGGCGACAGGCCGCGCGCGGCGAGGTCCCGGAACTGCCGCCGTGTGAGATCTACTGCCACACCCTCTCCGACCGGTCCATCCTCGGACCCGAACTCGACGGCAAACACACGCTCACGCTGTTCGGTCTGCACATGCCACCCGACGTGTTCGACGAGCCGGGCGCCGTCGAGCACGCGGTGGGCGCGACCTTCGCCTCGCTCAACGCGCTCCTCGCCGAACCGATCCAGAACGTCATCGCCCACGACCTCGACGGCCGCCCGTGTATCGAGACCAAGACCCCGCAGGACCTCGAGGAGATGCTCGGGCTGCCCGGCGGCAACATCTTCCATCAGTCGTTGCGGTGGCCGTGGGCGGAGACGGCGTCGGAGGTCGGCACGTGGGGCGTCGAGACCCGGCACCCGCGGCTGCTGCTGTGCGGCGCCGGCGCACGACGAGGCGGCGGGGTGAGCGGCATCCCGGGCCGCAACGCCGCGGCCGCGGTGCTGGGAGTCGAAGCACTCGCCGCCGCGCCATAGCCGGCCGCCACAGGCGCACCCGAGGTGCGACGCTCCTCGCACGTCGTCTCTCATCGTCGACCCACGGCGGCCGAGTACTCTCTTCAGCGATGTCTACTGAAGAGTTGCTGCCGATCACGACCCGCAAGCTGGTGGGCTGGTCTCGCACCACCCCGATCGAGGGCCACGTCCTGTCCACGCCGTACCCCGAGGTCATCGCCGAGGCGGTGGCCCGCGTCGCCGACGACAACGCGGACAAGCCGGACTACCTCAAGCGCGGTGTCATCGCCCGTGGGCTCGGCCGTTCCTACAACGAGTCGGGCCAGAACAGCGGCGGTCTCACGATCGACATGACCCCGCTGACCAGGATCTACGCCATCGACGCGGAGACCGCGACGGTCGACCTCGACGCCGGCGTCTCCCTCGACACCCTCATGCAGGCCGCGCTCCCGTACGGCCTCTGGGTGCCGGTGCTCCCGGGTACCCGCCAGGTCACCGTGGGCGGTGCGATCGCGCACGACATCCACGGCAAGAACCACCACAGCCAGGGCAGCTTCGGCAACCACGTCGTCGAGATGCAGCTGCTCGTGGCCGACGGTCGCATCCTGACGCTCACCCCGGACGGCTCCGGCGACGACCCGACGGGCGAACTGTTCTGGGCGACGGTCGGCGGCATCGGCCTGACCGGCATCGTGCTGCGCGCGAAGATCCAGATGAAGCGCACCGAGAGTGCCTACTTCATCGCCGACACCGCGCGCACCGGATCGCTGCAGGAGACGCTCGACCTGCACCTTCAGGACGGTTTCGAAGACGGCTACGAGTACGCGTCGGGCTGGTTCGACACCATCAGCGCACCGCCGAAGCTCGGGCGTGGCACCTTCTCGCGCGGCAACCTCGCGCGCGTCGACGAACTCCCGGAGAAGTACCGCGACAACCCGTTGTCGTTCAACAACAAGCCGCTCGTCCGGTTCCCGGACGTCTTCCCGCGCGGGCTGGCCAACAAGCTCAGCTTCTCCGCGGTCGGTGAGGCGTATTACCGGATCGGCCCGCCCAGCGAGGGCAAGGTCAAGAATCTGGCGCAGTTCTACCACATGCTCGACGTGTTCGGTGACTGGAACAACGCCTACGGCCGCGGCGGTGGTTTCTGCCAGTACCAGTTCATCGTGCCCACGGGCAACGAGGCCGAGTTCACCAACCTCATCGAGCACATCCAGGCATCGGGCCACGTCAGCTTCCTCAATGTGATCAAGCTGTTCGGCGACGGCAACAAGGCCCCGCTCAGCTTCCCGTTCAAGGGCTGGAACGTCTGCCTGGACTTCCCGGTGAAGGCCGGACTCGCCGAGTTCCTCAACGACCTGGACCGTCGTGTGATGGCGATGGGCGGACGCCTCTACACCGCGAAGGACTCGCGGACGTCGGCGGCGAACTTCCACGCGATGTACCCGCGCATCGGCGAGTGGATCGCCACGCGTCGTCGTATCGACCCCAACCGGGTGTTCATGTCCGACATGGGCCGCCGCCTCGAACTCGCCTGACCCTCAACCGGCTCCGACCCTCCACACCACCGCTGCCGCACACCGGCCGCAGACCGAAAGCGAGAAGACCGAAGATGATGAACGCCGTCGGCGTCCCACAGTCCATCCTGGTCCTGGGCGGGAGCTCGGAGATCGGGCTCGCCATCACCGCCGGGTACCTGAGCAAGGGTCCGGCGCGGGTCATCCTCGCCACCCTGCCGGGTGATCCCACCGCCGCGGCCGCGGTGGAGAAGGCCAAGAACGCCGGCGCCACCGAGGTCACCGTGATCGACTTCGACGCCCGCGCCACCGACACCCACCGCGACGTCATCGAGAAGGCCTTCGCCGACGGCGACGTCGACGTGGCGATCGTCGCGTTCGGTATCCAGGGCGACGACGAGCAGGCCTGGCAGGATCACGGACTCGCGGTCGCCGAGGCCGAGATCAACTACACCGCAGCGGTTTCCGTCGGCGTTCTGCTCGGCGAGAAGATGCGCGCCCAGGGCCACGGCCAGATCATCGCGATGAGCTCCGTCGCCGGTGAGCGCGTCCGTCGCAGCAACTTCGTCTACGGCTCCACCAAGGCCGGCCTCGACGGCTTCTACCTCGGACTCGGTGAGGCGTTGCGCCCCTTCGGCCCTCGTGTCCTCGTGATCCGTCCGGGACAGGTCCGCACTCGACTGTCGGCGCATGTGAAGGAAGCACCGCTGACCGTCGAGAAGGAGGATGTGGGACGCCTCGCGGTGGCGGCGGCCACCAAGGGCAAGGAAATCGTCTGGGTCCCGGGACCTTTCCGCTACATCATGATGGTCCTGCGCCACATCCCGCGCCCGATCTTTCGCAAGCTGCCCATCTGAGTACTGCCCGCGCCGACTGATTGCGACGTGATGACGCCCTCTGTGACCGCTGAAAAACCTGGCGACCCTTCGAGGCTCGCTCCGCTCGCACCTCAGGGAGCAGGGGAACGCTACGGCCACGCGGCGCTGCTTCTGCTGACGGCGGTGGTGGTCGGTGCGGTGGTGTCGCTCGTCGGTCTCGAGGCGATCGACACCGTCAACTGGCCGGCCTTCAACTCGTCGAACGTGACCCGGTCGCTCACGACCGCCGGTCAGGTCCTCGCGATCGCGGTGCTGGTGGTCGTCGCGCTGCTGTACCGCTACGGCAAGGGCCGGGTATTGATCCCGGTCCTGTCGGCGGCGGCCATGTCGGCGTTCGTGACGGTCACCATCGGAATGCCCTTGGGGGCAACGCGTCTCTACCTGTTCGGCCTGTCGGTCGACCAGGAGTTCCGCACCGAGTACCTGACGCGGATGACGTCGAGTCCTCGGCTTGCGGACATGACCTACCCGGATCTGCCGCCGTACTACCCGGCCGGCTGGTTCTGGTGGGGCGGTCGGTTCGCGAATCTACTCGGCCAGCCCGGGTGGGAGGCCTACAAGCCCTGGGCCATCGTCTCGATGGCGGTGGCGGCCGCACTCGGCGTCGTCCTGTTCAACCGGATGTTCGGCGCGGATCGTGGTGTGGCACTGGGACTCGCGGTGACAACCATGGCGCTGCTGTACGCCTCGCCGGAACCGTACGCCGCGATCCTCGTGATCGTCGGTGTGCCGATGATGATCGTCCTCACCTACGCACTGCGGGGCCGCACGCGTGCGGCCGACGGACCGGCCGGGCCGTTGCGGGGCGCGACGAGTTGGCCCGCGGTGGTCGCCGCGGGTGTGTTCCTCGGGGTGTCGGCTGCGACCTACACCCTCTACACCGGGTTGTTCGCGCTGACCGCGGTTGTGCTGGCCTGCTACTTCCTCGTACAGGGCTGGCTGGCGGCGACCAACAAGTCGACGCCGGCCGCGACGGTCAAGGCACACCGGCGCGAGATCGTGGTCGCCGTCATCGGTCGTCTTGTGTCGGTCGGGGTGATCGCCGGGCTCATCGCGCTACTGGTGTGGGCGCCGTATCTGCTGAAGCGCCTGTCCAGCGCCCCGGCCAGCGGCGGGACCGCCGAGCACTACCTTCCCGAGCGCGGTTCGGTGTTCCCGCTGCCGATGTTCGGTGTCAATCTCGTCGGCGCGATCACGCTGATCGGCCTCCTGTGGATCCTGCTGCGCTTCCGAACCCGCACCGTCGCGGTGGCGATGGGCGCAACCGTCGTCACGGTGTACCTCTTCTGCCTGTTGTCGATGCTGTTGACCGCGATGGGCACCACGCTGCTGTCCTTCCGGCTCGAACCGATCCTGGTGTGCGCGCTGGCCGCTGCGGGCGTCTTCGGTGTCGTCGACATCGCCCACTGGGCCGTGCGCAGGTTCGGTGACGTACGCGTGGTCGTAAGTGCGGTGGCCGTACTCGCCGCGATCGCAGCGGCGCAGAGCATTCCGGGCCATCTCGGCACGGAGATCACCACCGCGTACACCGACACCGACGGATACGGAGAGCGTGCGGATGCACGACCGGCCGGCGCCGAATCGTATTTCGCCGAGATCGACAAACGCATCGCCGCGCAGACCGGCCGACCACAGACCGAGAACGTCGTCCTCACCGCCGATTACGGATTCCTCTCGATCTACCCGTACTGGGGTTTCCAGGGACTGACCTCGCACTACGCGAATCCGCTGGCCGAGTTCGACAAGCGCGCCGCGGCCATCGCGCGGTGGGCGAAGTCGGAGGACGCCGATCAGCTGGTCCGGCACCTCGACGAGTCGCCGTGGAAGGCCCCCGACGTCTTCCTGTTCCGGTACAGCGCCGACGGATACACGCTGCGTCTCGCCGAGGACGTCTACCCGAACGATCCGAACGTGAAGCGCTACACCGTCACCTTCGACCCCACGGTCTTCGACGACCCGAGGTTCGAGGTCACCGAGATCGGTCCGTTCGTCCTCGTCGTCCGGAGGTGACCGATGCGTCGACCCATGCGCACCCGGCCGATGGAGATCACGCGGATCGACGGCGACTCGTCGACAACGCATTTCGTCCACACCGACGTCGTGAACTGGGTACTGCTGGAACAGGACGGTGAGCTCACCCTCATCGACGGCGGTTACCCCGGGCAGGCCGGTCAGGTCGTCGAGTCGATCGAACGGATCGGGCGGCGTCCGGAGGACATCCGCGGCGCACTGCTGACACATGCGCACGTCGACCACCTCGGCGGGCTGGCGAAGTTGCAGTCGCGGTACGGCTTCGACGTGTTCATGGAACCCGTCGAGGTCGATCACGCACTGCGCCATCACCTCCAGCAGGCCACGCCGCTGGACCTCGCACCGCTCGCAGTCCGTCCGGGTTTGTGGACGTGGCTGGCGAAGACCCTGCCCCTCGGGGTGTTGAGCCGGTCGGGATTGTCGGCGGCAGCACCGTTCCCGGAGCCGCTCGATCTGCCGGGTTCGCCGGTGCCGGTGGCGAGTCCCGGACACACCGACGGCCACAGCGCCTATCTGGTCGGCGACGGGCGGGCGCTGGTCTCCGGCGACGCACTGGTCAGCGGTCATGAGGTGTCGGCGATCGCCGGCCCACAGTGCATTCCGTCGCCGTTCCAGCACGACGAGCCCACCGCTCGTCGCAGTGTCGAGCGGTTCACCGGTCTCGAGGCCGACCTGCTACTCGCCGGTCACGGCCCGCTGTATCGCGGCAGGGTCGCCGACGCGGCCCGCCGAGCGCTCGCGCTGTGAATCGCCGCCGAGCGCTCGCGCTCTGAATAGCCGCCGAGCGCTCGCGCTCTGAGCTATTCCCCGAAACCCACGAACCGTGCGGCTTCCTCGACCGACTTGCGCTCGGAGACCACTGCGTTGGCGGGGAAGGTCTCGTCCGGCCAGCCCAGCGCGATGCTTTTCATGATGACCTGATCGTCCGGGATTCCGGCGTGCTCTCGCACGACGGGCGACTGCATGATGCCCTGACTGTTGATCACTGCACCCAGACCGCGGGACCAGGCGGCATTGACCAACGCGGTGGAAACCGCTCCGCAATCGAAGGGCGTGTCGTCGCTGCCGTCCAGGATCCGGTCGTAGGTCACGATCACGCAGACCGGCGCATCGAACTGACGGAATCCTCGCAGGACCCAGTCCTGCCGCATCTCCGTGTCGTCGCGGGCGATGCCCATCGCGGCGAACAGTTGCTTCGCCACGCCGACCTGACGATCGCGATGTACGCCGGTGAACCGTTCCGCCCCGGTCCGGAACTCGCGAGAGTGCGGCACACCAGCCAGGTTGCGTTCGGTGTTTCCCGCACGGATGCGATCCAGCGGTTCGCCCGTGATCACATGGAAGTTCCAGGGCTGGGTGTTCATCGAGGACGGGGCCCGCATGGCCAGCGCGAGAACTTCCTCGATCAGTTCTCGGGGCACGGGATCCGGTGTGAAACCGCGAATGCTGCGGCGTCCCAGAATCACTTCGTCGAACTGCATCGTCAACCTCTCATCGAGCCCCGGCCCCATCCGGCATCCGACGGGCGGCCGTCTCCACCCTACTGAGCCATGGCCTCGCGACTGTTAGCCCTGCCACGTTCTCCCGGGGTGACCGTGCCGCCTGCCCGAACAAAGGGTAGGTTTACCTCACAAAGCGGCGCGCACGGGGGAAAGTTCGAGGACATGAACGGCGACAAGCACCTGGATTCCAGTCCGTCTCCCACACCCGGATCATCGGAACCCCCCGAGTCGAGCACCGTCGCCGCCCGATGGCGAGCCGTCGCCGCGAGCCGTGGCGACGCCGTCGCAGTCCGCACACCAGAGGCGTCGATCACCTTCGCCGAGGCGGCGTCCCGCGTGGAGCTGCTCGCCGACCGGATCGTCGCGAGCACCGAGCCTGGCGAGGCCGTCCCCGTCGAGATCGAGTCCGACATCGACTCGGTGATCTCTATGCTGGCGGTCTGGTGCTCGGGACGACGTCTCGTCCTGCTCGATCCGTTCCTGCCCGAAGATCGGCGCGCGAACATCCTGCGACTGTCCGGGGTCAACCCGCCGACACCGTCGACCGCACCGGCTCCCACCGGGGACGAGGCCCGCGGGCGGACGGTCGTCGAGCCGGGACCCGACGACCCGGCGGTGCTGCTGTTCACCTCCGGCTCCACCGGCGCCCCCAAGGGTGTGGTGCTGCCCCAGCGGATGCCGGTGAACCATGCGCGTGACGGACGTCGGTTCTTGCGTCTGGGCCCCGACGATCGGGCTGCGGTCCTGCTCCCGCTGAGCTTCGGCGGCGGGTTGGACGCGCTCACGATGAGCCTGCTGAACGGCGCGACCATGCTGCTCTGGGATGTGCGCCGCCGCACCACCACCGGGTTGCGGGACTGGCTGTCCGCGACGGGCGCGACGACCGCACACTGCACGCCGTCACTTCTGCGCTCATGGCTGGGCGAACTCTCCGCCGACGACGCCATCGGATCACTACGCCTGTTGTCCACCTGCGGGGAACCCGCTCACGGGGACGACGTCCTGCGCGCACGCCGGACGATCCTCCCACGCGGCGAGTTCTGTTGCTGGGCAGGGGCGTCGGAGGTCGGAAACCTCGCCTTCAACCTCTTCCCGCCCGAGCGGGACGTCGAGGCCGGCGCCATACCGGTCGGCAGTCCCGCGTCGGACAAACGCGTCCGCATCGTCGACGAGCACGACGCAGACGTGCCCACAGGCGTCACCGGAGAGGTCGTCGTCGAGTCCGCGCACATCGCTTCCGGCTACCACGCGAATCCGGAACTGACGGCCCGGCGATTCACCTCGCTGCCCGATGGTCGGACGCGCTACCGCACCGGCGACCTGGGCCGCCTCGACGAGAACGGCGAGCTCTCGCTGCTCGGACGAGATGACGACGCCGTCAAGGTCCGCGGCTACCTCGTCGAGCCGCTGGAAGTGGAGGCCGCACTCCTCGCCCTGCCCTGGACGGTCGATGCGGTGGTCACCGCGAACCGGAACGAGGGACGCCTGACCGCACATGTCGCGGTCGATCCGGCGAAATGGTCGCCATCGCCGGCCGAGATCCGACTCGAGCTCGGGAAGTCGTTGACGCCGTGGATGATCCCACGGGACATCATCGTGCTGTCCGAACTCCCGCGCAACGAGCGCGGCAAGGTCGTCCGCGCGGAGCTACCACCACCGCCGCCGCGGCCGGCTCCGGAACCCCCTCGAGGGCTGACCGAGTTTGCGTTGCACCAAGTCTGGTGCGACATCCTGGGACTCGAGAGCATCGGACGCAACGAGGATTTCGTCGAACTCGGTGGCGACTCGCTCGCCGCCGCGAAGATGCTCGCCGAGGTGGGACACCATCTCCAGTTGGACGTGAACACCGCGATGCTCGCCGAGGCGCCGACGATCGCTCGGTTCGCCGCCCGGATCGAGGCCGCGGCGAAGGAGCGGTCGAAGAACGCCTCGGGCGCCACTCTGATCCCGTTGCGGAAGGGCACCGGCGACCCGATCTTCCTCATGGCCGGCGCCGGCAGTCTCGCGACGAGCCTGACGCCCATCGTCCGGGCACTCTCCGGCGACCGTCCCGTCTACGGCATCCAGTCCCGGGGCGTCGAGAAGCGGGGCCGCGCAGACCATTCCGTCCGTGCTGCTGCACGCCGCGCGATCACCGACATCCGCTCGGTGCAACCGCGCGGCCCATACCAGGTCGGCGGATACTCGCTGGGCGGATTCATCGCCGTCGAGGTGGCTGCACGCCTCACCAAGGCGGGCGAGACCTGCCACACCGTGGCGGTGCTCGACTCCGTGATCGATCCCGCTCTGGCGCAGCGACTCTCCGGCGAACGCCCGAACCTGATCCAGCGGATCCGCAGCTCGCTGCGCTCACTCACCGCCGCGAAGGAGACCCTGCCCGACCGGACCGGTAGCGATGAGGACAGCAAGCCCGGCGGCTCACCTCTGCAGCACGCGCTGCAGCAGATCGCCCTCAAGGTGCTGGTGCTCACCGCCGGACTCGTGCCGTTGTCCACGTCCGTGCAGTGGGTGGTCTTCTTCCGGCTCGGCACCGAGATGATCCGACGGCACCGACCGAGCCCCTACTCCGGTCCGATCACGGTCATCCGGGCCCGCACCAACACCGACGATCCGGCATTGTGGGGCCATTTCACCTCGGGCCGGGTCGAGTTCGTCGACGTCGACGGCGACCACATCTCGGTGATCCGCCCACCGCACGTCGCCGCCACCGCGCGGGCGATCGATCAGGTCCTGGAGCGCACGTCGGACTGAGGTCGCACGCGACGTCAGTCAGGCGTAACCGATTGCTGCACAACCCCGTGGTCACGCCGTCTGTGGATGGACATCTGTTCTTGTCGGTGGGGTGTTCTACCTTGGTTGGTAACAGATTCAGCCATCCAGGTTGGGCTGTAGACGTTGTGGGGGCAGCGTGTCGAACAGGTGGACCGATCTACCGGGCGAGTTCTTCGCCGGGGTCGATCCTGCCCACCCCGAATCGTCCGACACCGCAACACATATGGAACGGATGCGGTCGATCCGCCACGGCGAAGCCTTCCTGGCCTGGTGTCGCTACCAGTCGATCGCCACCGTCTACGACCAACTCGTCCTCAACAGCCGCGGCGGGTTCTTCATCGACCGCTACACCGAGATGGTCACCCGAGTGTGCCGCGAAGACGCCATCACCCGCTACCAGGCCGATCAGTGGGTCGGCGAAGCACTCGGTCTGCGCGAGCGGCTGCCGAAGGTGTTGACCACCCTGCGCGACGGCATCCTCTCACGCCAGTTGATCCAGACCGTCGTCTCCCGCACTGACCTGATCTCCGACGACACGATCATGGCCGACCTCGACGCCGAGATCGAACGCATCCTGCGCAGCCGCACGGGCGCGTGGACCACAGTGCGACTGCGCGACATGGTTGATCGCCTGGTCTTCCGTCACGACCCCGACGCGGTGCGGGAACGTCGCCGCGAAGCCTTGGACAAACGCGGCATGTGGACGGAGAACTTCGCCGACGGCACCGGCGAGATCACCGGCGTCATGGCCGCCGAAAACGTGCGCATCGCCGAGAAAGCGGTGAAAGCGTTGGCCGACACCGTCTGCGCCCATGATGGTCGCACGCGGAACCAGCGGAACTCTGATGCCATGTTCGCGCTGTTGACCGGCACCGCTTTCGAGTGTCAGTGCCAGCGGGAGGACTGCGACGCCGACATCCCCGACCCGGCTGAGGTTGTCCGGTCGGTGAGTACCGAGATCGTGATCCACGCCGTCACCGACCCCGCCACCCTCGACGGTGCGCCCGGTATCGCCTGGGTCGACGGTCACGGCGTCATCTCCGATGAACACATTCGCGACCTCGCCGCCCGGCCCGACGCGATCATCAAACCCATCACCCCTGTCCGCACGGCACCCATACGTGTTGCCGCAGAGTCGGACTCGTCGGCCGGTGAAGACGAGGGCGACGCACAGTCGCGTCAGGCCGAGCGTTCGCGACCCGACGCCGGTGCGACTGGTGAGTCGACGGAGTCGAACTCGGCCGATTCGCCGGAGGCGGCTTCGTCGGGTGTAGTCGTTGTCTATCCCGGTGCGCAATCCGCCGATCCGTACCGGCCCACCACCGCGTGCGCCGACTTCGTGCGCGTGCGCGACGGCTATTGCACCGA
>NZ_JANRHB010000027.1:0-66914 GCF_024733855.1 Gordonia sp. GONU | reverse complement strand
ATCTCGACTGACTCGGATGACCGGTCGCCACCCGCACCAGGACGGGCGGGTCGCGACCGGCCTCGAGTTGTTCTACGACCTGGTCTTCGTGGTCGGCTTCTCCGTCGCGACGACCCTCGCGGGACACCAGTTCGCCGAGGCGCACTATGCCGCGGCGTTCATCGGCTTCTTTCTCTGCACGTTCTCGGCGATCTGGGCCTGGATCAACTTCGCGTGGTTCGCCTCGGCCTTCGACACCGACGACTGGGTGTTCCGGCTCGTGACCCTCATCCAGATGGTGGGGGTCGCGATCATCGCGGTGGGTATGCCGGCCGTGTTCGATTCCGTCGCGCACGGCGGGGACATCGACAACCGGGTTCTGGTCCTCGGCTATATCGTCATGCGCGTCGGCATGGTCATCCAGTGGCTGCGTGCGGCCGCACAGAGCGAACGGCATCGTCGGGCGTGTCTCATCTATGCGGCCGCCACGGTGATCGCGCAGCTCTGGTGGGTACTCGTCCTCCTCTCCGAGCTGTCGCTGCCGTGGACGGTCGCCGGCATGCTCATCGGTGTCCTGATCGAGATGACCGGGCCGGTGATCGCCGAGAACCGCACCGACGGAACGCCGTGGCATGCCCATCACATCGCCGAGCGGTACATGCTGTTGACGATCGTCACCCTCGGCGAAGGCGTGGTCGGAGTGGTCACGCTGCTGGGCGCGCAGGTGGCGCAGTTCGGCTGGACGCTGGACACAGCGGTTCTCGGTTTCACGACGATGACCGCCACCTTCGCGATGTGGTGGATCTACAGCGCGGTGCCGAGCGGCACCGTGTTGCACGTCCGGCGCGACAAGGCTTTTCCCTGGGGATACGGACACATCGTCCTGCTCATGTCGGCCGTCGGGGTGGGCGTGGGTCTCCACCTGTCCGCGCTGTATCTCGAACATCACGCGGTGGTCGGCGACGAGGTGGTCGTCGCCGCGGTCGTTGCGCCCCTGGCGGTCTACTGTCTGGGCGTCGTCGTGCTGGCCGCTCACCTGCTCGGAGCCAACGCGGCCACGATGATTCAATCGGTTGCGGTCGTCGGAGTCCTGGCGGCGGCGATGATCCTGTGCGCGGCGGGGATGTCGGTGATCATCGCGATCGCGGTCGCCACGCTCGCGCCGGTGGCCATGGTCGTCGTCGACGAGACGATCGGTGCCGACAGACGCGCCCGGGCTCTGTCGACGCTGCGCTGATATCCCACTGCCGGCCCGCTCGCCCGTTTTCGCGGTGGCATACGCCGACGGTTTAGAGTCATGGTCGTGCGCGTACTCGTGATCGGCTCGGGCGGCCGCGAACATGCCCTTCTCATCGGCCTCAAGAACGATCCGTCGGTCACTGACCTGCATGTCGCTCCCGGCAACGCCGGCACCTCGGCGATCGCCACCAACCACGCCGTCGACGTGGTCTCGGGTGAAGCCGTCGTGGCCCTGGCGCAGAAGCTGGACGTCGACCTCGTGGTCATCGGACCGGAGGTGCCACTCGTCCTCGGCGTCGCCGACGCGCTGCGCGAGGCCGGCATCGCGACCTTCGGTCCGAGCGCCCGGGCCGCGCAGATCGAGGGTTCCAAGGCCTTCGCCAAGGACGTGATGGCTGCCGCCGGCGTCAAGACCGCGCATGCGGAGATCGTCGACAACCCGGCCCATCTCGACGCCGCGCTCGACCGTTTCGGGCCCACCTGGGTCGTCAAGGACGACGGTCTGGCCGCCGGCAAGGGTGTCGTCGTCACACCCGACCGGGACGTCGCCCGCGACCACGCCGCCGAATGCCTGGAGAGCGGACACCCCGTTCTGCTGGAGAGCTTCCTCGACGGACCCGAGGTCTCGCTGTTCTGCCTCGTCGACGGCGAGACCGTGGTCCCGCTGCTGCCCGCGCAGGACCACAAGCGTGTCGGCGACAACGACGCCGGACCCAACACCGGCGGCATGGGCGCCTACACGCCGCTGCCGTGGCTGCCCGCCGAGATGACCGAGCGCATCGTCGACGAGGTCGTCAAACCCGTTGCGGCCGAGATGGTCAAGCGCGGTATCCCGTTCTCGGGCCTCCTGTACGCCGGTCTCGCGATCGGGACGGACGGTCCCGCGGTCGTCGAATTCAACTGTCGCTTCGGTGATCCCGAGACCCAGGCGGTCCTCGCACTGCTGAAGTCGCCGCTCGGTGCGGCACTCAACGCGACCGCCACCGGGACGCTCGCCGACCTCCCGCCGCTGGAATGGCGCGACGGCGCCGCGGTCACGGTGGTCGTCGCCGCCGAGAACTACCCCGGCAAGCCGCGTACCGGTGACATCATCACCGGCGCCGACGCCGAGGGTGTGCTGCACGCGGGCACCGCTCGCAATGCCGACGGCGCGATCGTCTCCGCCGGTGGCCGCGTGCTCGCCGTCGTCGGTACCGGTGCCGACCTCGCCGAGGCCCGCGCCCAGGCCTACGCCCGCATCGAGAAGATCAAGCTGCCGGGCTCGCACTTCCGCACCGACATCGGGCGCAATGCCCTCGAAGGTCGCATCAGCATCTAGACACTGGTCCGCACACGTTCTCCGTTCCCGCTCACCCGATTTGCGTGAGCGGGAGCGGAACGAGTGAGCGAAACGCTCACACCGCGAGATTGCGGCCCAGGAACTCGATCTGCTCGGGCAGCACGCTGCGCCAGTACCGGTTGGTGTGACCGCCGGCAGCGGTGCCGAAGGCAGCCGGCGGGTGAAGACCCGCGGCCCACTGGCGGGTGTAGGTGTAGAACTGATCGCTCGAACCGATGTTGATCAGCAGCGGGATCTTCGCAAAGCTCGCTTGTGCACCGAACAGCGAGTTGGCCTGGTAATCGGCGAGGCTGTCGAAGGCGCGCGGCGGGAAGTTGCGCGGGTCGGCCCACATCGCGGGCGAGCTGACGGCCACGGCCGCGACGCGCGGGGCGCCGACCATCGACGCCAGACGCAGCGCGCCGTAGCCGCCCATGGACCAGCCGAAGAGTCCGATGCGGTCGGTGGACAGGTTGAGCTTCGGGTCGTTCGCGAGCATCGGCAGGAACTCGTCGAGGATCATCGCCCCACCATCGGTGCCGTCGGTCCGGCGATGGTAGTAGTTGCGACCCACGTCGGCGGCGGCCAGCGCGAACGGGGTGTTGCCGTTGTCCACGTACTGCTGCATGACGGTCTGCATCTCGAGCTTCGGCCCGAAGATGGACTTCTCGTTGGTGTTCAACGCGTGCAGCACCACGACGACCGGGAGCTTGCCGGTCACCCCATTGGGCCGAGCGACCGCCCAACGGGTGTCCCGACCGCCCATGCGGACGGATCTGAAGCTACCGGTGACCAGCGGGGGACCGCTCGTGACCGGCGGCGGCGACGTCTCGACGGGGAGTTCGTCGTCCGCGGCCCGGCCTTCGAGATTGCGCGGCTGCACCGACGTCGAGGGCGCCTTGCCCGAGCAGGCGGCGATCCCGATCGCGGTCGCCCCGACACCTGCGGCGAGCACGGCTCGACGGCCCACGCGCGGCAGGTCGCGGTCGGCAGCATCGGAGAAACGGGATCGCACGCTGGTCATCGAATCAACAGGGTAATCGTGGACCCCGGGCTCGACGCAACGTCGAGTCGGCCGACTCGCCGACGCTGTGAGATATCTGTCCCTGACTTGACGTTCAGTCGAGTGAGGCGATGGCCTTCTGTAACAGTTCGGCGGCTCCGGCGGCCACGTCGGGGAGGCCGGGGGCGTCGGTCACCGCGACCATGATGTCGGGATTCATCGCCTCCACGATGACCGTCCCGGCGTGGTCGGTGTCGTCGCGCACCACGACGTTGCAGGGCAGCAGCAGGCCGATCTGACGCTCGACGCCGAGCGCCCGATGAGCGAACTGTGGATTGCAGGCTCCGAGGATGAGGTAGTTCTCCATGTCCTCGTCGAGCTTCTTCTTGAGGGTCGCCTTCACGTCGATCTCGGTGAGCACACCGAAACCCACATCGCTCAGCGCTTCTCTGGTGCGGGCGACGGCGTCGTCGAAGCTGGTCTGCAGGGTCGTCCGGTATCCGAGTTTCATGATCGCTCCTCTCGTACTCCTCGCGCCCGATCAGGCGAGCGCCAGGAACAGCTTTTCCAGTTGGTCGATGGTCATCGGTTCCGAGTCCTGCGATTGTTCGCCGGTCATGCATTCCCGAAGGCCCGTCGCCACGATCTTGAAACCGGCCCGATCGAGCGCACTCGACACCGCGGCGAGCTGGGTCACGACATCCTTGCATTCGCGTCCCTGTTCGATCATCGAGATCACGCCGGCAAGCTGGCCGTGAGCCCGCCGCAACCGGTTGAGCACGACGCCGATCGATTCTTCGTCGCCGACCATTGCGACCTCCTACTGTTCTTGCACGTGTGCAACTGCTATGACAAGAGGCAAGTATACCCCTTGGGGTATCAGTTCCGGTCTGCCAGTTCGCAGCGGTAGTCGATCGGCCGGCCGCGCCGGTCGAAGTTCACCCGGGCCACGGAACGACCGTCGGTCACATCGCAGATCGGGGAGCGTCCGCCGTCTGTCCCGGTGCGCCAGCTGATGTGCCAGCCGCGCCGTGCGGCCATCCCGTGGATGGCGACCCGATGATCGTTCACCGCAAGGGAACCCATGATCCTCGGCAGTCCGGTGGCGAAGTCGGCGAAGGTCGGCTCGGGAAGGGTGAGGTCGTCGAGAAGAAATACGCCGCGATCGTCGCCGTCGAGACGAACCGTGCAATACGGACTCATTCCCGTGCTGCCGACGGCCGCCGCCGCGATGACGTCGATGACCCGGTCGGCCGGATCGTCGGCTCGGTCGCGAGACGGACCGGGTGGCAGCGTCACTCGCGGGGAGGTGAAATCGTCGATGCCCAGTCGCGCACCGGCCTCGCGCAGTCTCGACGCGAGCCCGGTCTCGTCGCCGAGCGGGTGAGCCCAGCCCCAGACGATCGCCGACGGTTCGACCACGGCGACCAGCGACGCCCGGCACCGGACGACCGTCACCTCGTCGTCCGATCCGGAACCGGCGTCGTCGGAGGTGAACACGACCACCCGGTTGTCCTCGTCGCACCGTACGTCGAAGGCGCCCAGCCGCTCACGGAGGAAGTCGACGAACGCGGACTGTCTCAGCGAGGTGTAGAGCGCCGCATAATCGGCGACAGCGTGGAGGCCGTCGAACTGCATGGCATCACGGTAGACGCGGTCGGGCGCGGACCGATCCTCTCGTCCGACGACCGACTGACGTGGACCGTGAACGCTGCATTCAGCACGCGCGTCGTCGTCTTATACGGGAATTCGCCTGTGGTCGTGCCGCTTTGGTCAAAAGCAATACGGCGGTACGGACGCCTTTGGCAGCATGAACCACATGATGACGTCGGCAGCGACACCGAAGGGTGCGCGACGGCGGTCCCGTTTGATCGAGGCCGCCGGTGAGCTGCTGCTCGAAGGCGGCTTCGACGCCGTACGTCATCGTGCGGTGGCCGAGCGCGCCCAGCTGCCGCTGGCGTCGACGACGTACTACTTCGCCTCGCTCGACGACCTGATGGCCGAGGCCGCGGCCAGTCTCTGCAGCCACGACGCGTCCGCAGTCTCCGAGCGCTGCAACGCACTTCCGCGCCGACGCCGCGGGAGGACCGCGACCGCGACCGCGCTCGCCGAGGTCATCGTCGGCGTGGACACGACGATCCAGCAGCTGTCGGCCCGCTACGAGATGATCGCGCTGTCGGCGCGCTACCCGATGTTGCGTGTGGTGGTGAGCGACCGGTGGCGGACGTTGTCGCTGTGCCACCTCGACGTGCTCGCCAAATCCGGCCGGGTCGCCGATCCAGCCCACATCGCCCAGCTGATCGGGATCGAGGACGGTGCCATCGTGGGTGCACTCGGGCGCAACGGTGTCCGGCCCATGGACGCGGTGCGCGACGCGCTGCTCGAGGTGGTCGACGTCCTCGCGCCGCGGGCGTGACGGCATGTCGAAGGAAACGGATCGGATGTTCGGGGGAGTCGATGGTTAGACACAGCACCCGCGCAGGTCTTGTCGCCGCGCTGATGTGCCTGATCGCCGGGGTGGCGATGCTCGTCGCCCCCGGCGCACACGCCGCGCCCGCCGGTCGCGTCGACGCGGGTGTTCCGCTGTCGTCCGCGGTGTACGGCACCGGATGCACCTATCCGGTGACGATTCCCGTGAACTCGTCGGGCTGGGTGTCGTTCTGGGAGGTCAAGCCCGGTCTGCCGGCACGTTTCATCGGCCGCGATCTCCCGTCGGGTGCCCTCGCCTCGGTCACCTGGGTTCCCCGTCGTATCGGTGACAAGTACCTCTATGCCGTACAGAACGGCAAGGCCTCGCCGCCCACGCTGGTGAAAGTGCGTCAGGGCTACGGGTCCAACGGAACGTGTTTCGCGTTCTGAGCGCCGGGGGCGGCGGAATTCGGGATCCGTCCGCGACCGACCTACACTGATCGGGTGTCGAAGCCTGCCATCGCCAACGTCCTGGCCAGCCGCTATGCCTCCACCGACCTCGCCGAGCTGTGGTCGGCCACCACCAAGATCGCACTCGAACGGCGCCTGTGGATCGCGGTACTGAAGGCACAGCGCGACCTCGGGATCGACGTCCCGGCCGATGCCATCGCCGACTACGAGCGCGTCGTCGACCAGGTGGATCTCGCCTCGATCGCCGATCGTGAGCGCGTCACGCGCCACGACGTGAAGGCCCGCATCGAGGAGTTCAACGCCCTCGCGGGTCACGAGCAGATCCACAAGGGCATGACCAGCCGCGACCTCACCGAGAACGTCGAGCAACTGCAGATCCTCCGTTCTCTCGAACACGTGCACTCCCACGGTGTCGCGGTCCTGGCCCGCATCGTCGAACGTGCCGCTCAGTATTCGTCGGTCGTCATGGCCGGCCGCAGCCACAACGTCGCCGCTCAGGCCACGACCCTCGGCAAGCGGTTCGCCTCGGCCGCAGACGAACTGATGATCGCCCTCACCCGCCTGCGTGAGCTGATCGACCGATACCCGTTGCGCGGCATCAAGGGCCCGATGGGCACCTCGCAGGACATGCTCGACCTGCTCGGCGGTGACGCCACCAAGCTCGCCGATCTCGAGTCCCGGGTCGCCGATCACCTCGGCTTCGCCCGCTCCTTCACCTCCGTCGGCCAGATCTACCCGCGCTCGCTCGACCACGATGTCGTGTCCGCGCTGGTCCAGATCGCTGCCGCGCCGTCGTCGCTGGCGCACACCATCCGACTCATGGCCGGCCACGAGCTGGTGACCGAGGGCTTCCAACCCGGTCAGGTCGGCAGCTCGGCGATGCCGCACAAGATGAACACCCGTAGCTGCGAGCGTGTCAACGGCCTCGCGGTGGTCCTGCGCGGCTATGGCTCGATGGCCGCCGAACTCGCCGGCGCCCAGTGGAACGAGGGTGACGTGTTCTGCTCGGTCGTCCGGCGTGTCGCGCTGCCGGATGCCTTCTTCGCCATCGACGGCCTGATGGAGACCTTCCTGACCGTCCTCGCCGAGTTCGGCGCGTACCCCGCGGTCATCGCCAACGAGCTCGACCGTTACCTGCCGTTCCTCGCGACGACCAAGGTGCTGATGGCCGCGGTGCGCGCGGGCGTCGGTCGCGAGACCGCCCACGAGGCGATCAAGGAGAACGCCGTCGCGGTGGCCCTGGCGATGCGCGAGGAGGGGCGTGAGCCCGATCTGCTCGACCGCCTCGCCGCCGATGACCGCATCCCGCTCGACCGGGCTCAGCTCGACGAGCTGCTCGCCGACAAGTCGGTCTTCGTCGGTGCTGCCGAGCAGCAGGTCGCCGACGTCATCGCGGCCGCGGAGAAGATCATCGGCCAGTACCCGGAGGCCGCGGCGTACGCGCCTGCGCCGATCCTGTAGCGCACCGACCTCCGGGTGACGCCGCTGACTACGCGGGCTGGTTCTTCCGCTTGGAGATGTCGACGCGGAACTCGTCCTCACCCTCGGGCGGAACGTAGTTGAAGTCGAACGGGTCGCGGTTGAGGATCACGCGGAGAATCAGGTAGAAGTGCGCGAACCCGAGCGCGATCGAGGCGAAGCCGAGAAGCTGGGTGGGCAGCCACGGGTAGTCGCTGTTGACGGCGATCCAGCCGGGAAGGGCTGCGAAACCGTAGGCGGCGGCCATGGTGATCGGCATGATCGGCAGCAGCAGTAGCGCCCGCACGCCCGTGAAGTACGACCGAAGCCGGTAACCGAGGGCGACTGCGAGGGTGACGCCGAGCGGGTTGCATGCTTCCCACCACCACGGCAGCTCTCTGACCAACACCAGCGGATGATTGCCGTAGTAGTGGTAGAGGCCCATCGACAGGAGGATCTCCTCGAAGACGATCGCCGCCACCACGAGGCCGCCGAATGCGAACCAGATGTGCTTGGTCGGCGGCTTCTTGGCGAGCGTCGCGTACTCGAATGCACCGAGGGCCGCATAGCCGAACCACGCCGCGACGATCCACCACGGCATCTGGCGACCCATCAGGGTGAAGGCGTGGCCGAGGAATTCGGTGTCGCTCCACGGGAAATAGACCGCACCCATGATGTCCAGGAAGACCTCGGTGAACACCACCAGAGGAGCGCTGATGGCCAGCATGAGGGGCACGATGTCACGGGTCCGGCGGTAGAAGGCGACGCCCATCGCCACGCCGGACAGCCCGAGCAGTGTCATCAGGATCGTGGCGATCACGTTGTTGCCGACGAGGTAGGGCTCGTAGAGGGGCTTCATCGGGAGGTTGAAGTGGTCGTCCATGCTCGTCTCGGACAACCGGTTGTTGTCCTGTTTGGTGATGATGAGGGACACCACCACGAACAGGGTGGCCGCACCGAATGCGACCCACCTGGCTGACCATCGCTTCTTCCCCTGGATCCCCTCGGCGGGATCCGTCGTCAACGCAGACACCGGCGTCACTCCTTCAGGTTCATCTCTCCTGGAACTCCTCACGTGCCGCGCACGTCAGTGGGGCATGGAAGCCGGCACGTAGGGGACAGGGTTGACCCTTACGTGCCAGAGTGGTCCGCGTCGACGAAGCGCCACAGCCCCGGACGTGTGATCCATGCCACGGTTCAAAGTATTTGTTATCTAGACTATTTGTCAATCAATAGTTGATCGACATAATTCGGGAATCGAGGCGGACTGTCAGGACGGGTCGCCGTGCCCGAGTCGCCAGTCCGGGAGTGCGACGTCGCGTACCCGCCGCTTGAGTTCGGGTGCGTCGGGGAAACCGCCGTCGCGCTTGCGCTCCCAGATCTGCTTCCCGTCGACGTCGATGTGGAACACGCCTCCGGTTCCCGGGATCAGGGTCACCGAGCCGAGTTCGGTGCCGAAGGTGTTCAGCAACTCCGAGGCCATCCACGACGCCCGCAGCAGCCAGTTGCACTGGGTGCAGTAGGTGATGGTGATGTGTGGTGCGCTCATCGGTCAAGAATGTCAGAGGCTGCCGCCCCCGGTGGACCGGTGACCCTCTAGGGTCGAGTCCATGCGTCCTGAACTGCAGTCCTACCGGCATCTGGCGTCGGGGAAGGTCCGGGAGATCTATGAGATCGACGCCGACACCCTGCTGTTGGTGGCCACCGACCGGATCTCGGCCTACGACCACATCCTGAGCCCCGCGATTCCCGACAAGGGGCGCATCCTGACCGCGATGAGCTTCTTCTGGTTCGACGAGCTCGGCGTCCCCAACCATCTCGCCGGTGGTCCCACCGACGAGCGCATCCCGGGCGAGGTCGTCGGCCGCTCGATGGTCGTGCGTCGACTCCCGATGGTCCAGGTCGAGTGCGTCGCGCGTGGCTACCTGACCGGGTCGGGACTGCTCGACTACCAGGCGACCGGCGCGGTGTGCGGCGTCGAGCTGCCCGCGGGCCTGACCGAGGCCGGCAAGCTGCCGGAGCCGATCTTCACCCCGGCCACCAAGGCCGAGCAGGGTGAGCACGACGAGAACATCAGCTTCGAACGGGTCGTCGAGCAGGAGGGTGCCGAGTTGGCCGAGGCGCTGCGGTCGGCGACCCTCGACATCTACGGACGCGGCGCGGCGGTGGCCGCCGAACGCGGGATCATCCTTGCGGACACCAAGTTCGAGTTCGGACGCGGCCCCGACGGTGAACTCGTACTCGCCGACGAGGTCCTGACGCCCGACTCGTCCCGGTACTGGGAGGCCGCGACCTACGAGGCGGGCAAGGTGCAGCCCAGTTTCGACAAGCAGATCGTTCGCAACTGGCTCACCAGTGCCGAATCCGGTTGGGACAAGGCATCCGACGAGGCTCCGCCGGCCCTGCCCGGCGATGTCGTCGAACGTACGCGGCAGCGGTATATCGAAGCCTACGAATGGATCACGCAGAAGTCCTTCGCCGACTGGCCCACCGCGGAGGTGGTTTTGTGATCGACGAGCGCGAGACCCCGACACCGCCGGTCGCCAAGAAGGTCCCGGCGGAGCGCACCCATCACGGCGACACCTTCGTCGACGACTACGAATGGTTGCGCGACAAGGACGACCCGGAGGTCACCGCCTACCTCGAGGCGCAGAACGCGTTCACCGAGGCGCACACCGGCCATCTGTCGGATCTGCGCAAGCAGATCTTCGACGAGATCAAGAGCCGTACCAAGGAAACCGACATGTCGGTGCCGGTCCGGCGCGGACGCTACTGGTATTTCGCCCGCACCCACGAGGGCAAGCAGTATTCGACGTCGTGCCGGTGCCCGATCGCCGCGGACGACGACTGGACCCCGCCGAAGGTCGACGACGGTGTGGAACTGCCCGGTGAGGAGATCCTGCTCGACAGCAACGTCGAAGCCGAGGGACACGACTTCTTCAGCCTGGGCGCACTGACCGTCAGCGACGACGGGAACTGGCTGGCCTACAGCACCGACGTCGTCGGTGACGAGCGATATACGCTGCGCATCAAGGATCTTCGCACCGGTGAGGTCCTCGACGACGTGGTCACCGACACGTCGGGCAGCGCGGTGTGGTCGGCCGACGCCCGCCACATCTTCTACTCGACGGTCGACGCGGCGTGGCGTCCGGACACGGTGTGGCGCCACGACATCGGCGCCGGCACCGAGGACGTCAAGGTCTTCCACGAGCCAGACGAGCGGTTCTGGGTCGGCATGGGCACCACCCGCAGCGACAAGTACCTCGTCATCGGGGTCGGCTCCAAGATCACCTCGGAGAGCTACGTTCTCTCCGCCAACGACCCGACGGGCGAATTCCGCAGTGTCGCACCGCGGGTCGATGGCGTCGAGTACAGCGTCGAACATGCCGTCATCGGTGGCGACGACTACTTCGTGATCGTGCACAACGAGGTCGTGGACGGTCAGAAGGCGGAGAACTTCGCCATCGACATCGCGCCGGTCGACAACCCGTCGGACCGGCGTCCGCTGATCGCACACGACCCGGCCCGCCGAGTCGAGGACCTCGACGCCTTCGCCGACTACCTGGTGCTGTCGTACCGCCGAGAGGCGTTGCCGCGTCTGGCCATCGCCGATCTTCGTCAGATCGAGGGCATCCCCGCCGAATCGGATTTCCACGAGGTCGAATTCGAGCAGGAGCTGAGTACGGCCGGACTCGGTGGAAACCCCGAGTGGTGGTCGCCGAAGCTGCGCATCGGATACGGCAGTTTCATCGAACCCGCGGAGCTGTTCGAACTCGACGTCGCGACCGGCGAACGCACGTTGCTCAAGCGGCAGCCGGTGCTCGGCGGCTACGACCCCGCCGATTACGTTCAGTCCCGCGAGTGGGCGGTCGCCGACGACGGCACCCGGATTCCGCTGTCGGTGGTGCGCCGCAAGGAGACCGACGCCGCCAAGCCCGCTCCGTTGCTGCTGTACGGGTACGGCTCCTACGAAGCGAGCATCGACCCGTACTTCTCGGTGGCCCGTCTGTCCATGCTCGATCGCGGCATGGTCTTCGTCCTCGCCCACATCCGCGGCGGCGGCGAGATGGGACGCTACTGGTACGAGAACGGCAAGGAACTCAGCAAGAAGAACACCTTCAACGATTTCGTCGCGGCGGGACGGCATCTCGTCGAAACGGGGTGGACGACGCCGCAGCAGATGGTCGCCGAGGGTGGTTCGGCCGGTGGTCTCCTGGTGGGTGCGGTCGCCAACCTCGCGCCGGAACTGTTCAACGGGATCCTGGCGTCGGTGCCGTTCGTCGACGCCCTGAACTCGATCCTCGACCCGTCGCTGCCGCTGACGGTCATCGAATGGGACGAGTGGGGCGACCCGTTGCACGACCCGAAGGTCTACGAATACATGAAGACCTACACGCCCTACGAGAATGTCGACGCGAAACCGTATCCGCCGATCCTCGCGCTGACGTCGCTCAACGACACCCGGGTGCTCTACGTCGAGGCGGCGAAATGGGTTGCGCGACTTCAAGAGAATTCGACGTCGGACAATCCGATCCTGCTGAAGACGGAGATGACGGCCGGTCACGGTGGCGTGAGCGGACGCTACAAGCAGTGGGAGGAAGTCGCGTTCGAGCTGGCGTGGATCCTGCAGCAGTCGGGTGCGCTGGAACGGTCCGGAGACTGACCCCGTGACCAGAAGAGCCCCACCGACCCGCAAGTCGGTGGGGCTCTTCCGGTCAGGTCGCCGAAACCCGATCAGTGCATCATGATCGGTCCGCGGTCCAGATCCTCTTCGGTCAGGGGTGACGCGATCTTCTTGCGGGGCAGGAAGAACGCCGGGATCAACGTGAGCACGATCAGCACGACCGACACCACGAAGGTGTTGGAGAACACGTCGGCCGCGGTGTCGAAGAACGACTCCGGCAGCGGGTTCGGGACTCCCGGCGGCAGCGGCTTGTCGGAGGTGTTCGCCATGATCGCGAGACCCGCCTCCGGCTTGTTCGCGAGACTGCTGGCGAGGATCACCGAGATCACCGCGGTGCCGATCGAGGTGGCCGCCTGCTGGATGACATTCATCAGCGTCGAACCGTCGGGCACCTGCGCATTGTTCAGGGTGGCGAGCGCCGCCGACATGATCGGCATCATCGTCATACCCATGCCGAGACCCTGCACGAACAGCGAACCGCAGATCAGCCAGTACGAGGTCTCGGCGCCGAGCATGGTGAACGAAGCCATGCCGACGAGGATCAGCACGATGCCCACGAGCACGAACTTGCCCGGGCCCATCTTGTCGGTGAGCTTTCCGGCGATCGGCATGGTCAGCATGGCGCCGAGTCCCTGCGGTGCCAGCAGCAGGCCGGCCATCAGGGTGGATTCGCCGCGCACACCGATGAAGTACTGCGGGAACAGCAGCGCCGCACCGAAGAACGCGATCATGAACAGCACCATGGTCAGCACCGCGATGCTCAGCGTGCGGTTCTTGAAGAGCTTCAGGTCCAGCAGCGGGTTCTTCTTGCGCAGCGCGTGGAAGATGAAAGCCACGATCAGCAGTGCGCCGATGATCGTCGGAATCAGCACCTGACCGCTCACGAAGGTTCGGTGCTCGGCACTCGAGGAGATGCCGAACAGGAACAGTGCGAGGCCCGGCGACAGGAGCAGCAGACCGACGACGTCGATCGACGAGCGCGTGGTCTCCGCGTCGTCGCGAAGGACGATCCAGGAGAAGATCAGGGCGCCGATTCCGATGGGGACGTTGATCAGGAAGATCCAGTGCCAGCTCAGCTGCTCGATGAGGACGCCGCCGAGGATGGGGCCCGAGATCGGGCCGAGCAGCATCGGGATGCCGAGGACTGCCATGACCGAGCCCACTCGTTCCGGACCGGCGGCCTTGGTCAGCATCATCATGCCGACGGGCATCAGCATGCCGCCGCCGAGACCCTGGATCACGCGGAACGCGACCAGCGCGCCGATGTTCGGGGCCAGCGCACACAGCACGGAACCGAGGGTGAACAGCACCAGTGAGACGAGATAGACCTTCTTGGTGCCGAAACGCGATGCCGCCCAGCTCGACAGCGGGATGACCGCGGCCAGGGCAAGGGTGTAACCGGTCGCGGTCCATGCCGCACCGGCGGCGTCGGTGTTGAACTCCTGCTGGAAGGTGTTCTGTGCGACGGCCACGACGGTGACATCGAGAATCGACATGATCGCGCCGAGCACGACCACACCGGCGACCATCAGGACGTTGCGGTCCAGCTTGGTGTCCGGCGGACCTTCGTGGAGGTGGCCTCCGGTGGATGATGTCATGCGTGTTCCTATCGGTCGGTCGAGAGACGGCCCTGCGCAAGGGCGGTCTCGATCTACTACGTGCGGGCGACGAGCGGGTGTCGGGAGTTGTTCGCGGTCAACGGGCGAGGAGATTGCCGTGGGGGCGGCCCCGGGTGGGGGTCACGACGCCTCCTGCCTGGTCGGGACCGTCAGGCAGAAGTGGTCGACGGCGTCGTCGACGATGGGTCGCAGCGCCGAACACAGGTTGTCCCGGAGTTCGGCGGGCAGGCCGGCCACGAACCGTCGTACGGTGTCGTGCTGCAGTGCCAGGTGTGTCTCGAGGTAGCGCACGCCGTCGTCGGTGAGCGAGACCCGCTTGATCCGACGGTCCGCCGAGTCCTCACGACGGTCGGCGAAGCCGCTGCAGACGAGCTTGTCGACCGTCCGGCCCGCGGCCGCGAGGGACAGCTGAACCTGCTCGGCGATGGCGTTGACCGGCATCGGACCGTCATGGCTGCCGAGCGCGCAGAGCACCCTCAGCTGCGAGAAGGTGATGTCGGTGGCGGCGAGACTCTCCATTGTCTCGGGCCTGCCGAGGTCGAGGAGCCGGTCGAGGAATGCGACGAGGGCCGCCGAAGCGGACTCGATCGATGCAGAGTCGATCGGGTCGGCGGCGCCGTAGGCGCACGAGGTTTCCTCAGACACCCGAAAATGCTAACTCCGATGCAACTATTGCGGAAACGCAATAGGCGTGACATCGCACATAGTTCTCGACTCGGTGTGGCCCGCGTCTCACCGAGTAGGCCGAACGGGTCAGCGCAGGTACAGACGCACCCGATCGATCTCCTCGCGCAGGAGGCGGACCTCCTCCGCCGACGGTGCCGGGGTGACCGTGACCTCCTCGGCGACCCGTAGATCCCATCCGGTCGCAGCGACGGCGTCGTCCACGGAGACGCCCGCATGCACGCTGGTGAGTTCGAGTTCGCCGAACCGGTCGGGTCGGTGCAGGACGCCGAGGGGCGTGAACACATGGCTGACGCCGTGCCCGCGCGGTTGGATGCCGCGACCCGCGACACGTGCGCGGACCGGGCTCGGCGACGTGCAGAAGTCCAGTTCCGCGGGGAACGACTCGTGGTCGTGGCGCCGCATGATGACGAAGACCTCGTCAGCGTTGGCCATGATCTCAGCGGCGCCGCCGGCGCCGGGCAAACGCACCGCCGGCTGCCGCCAGTCGCCGATGAAGCTGGTGTTGAGGCTGCCGTGGCGGTCGATCTGGGCCGCGCCGAGGAAACCGACGTCGACGTTGCCGCCCTGCAGGACGTAACCGAAGAGCGCTGCCATCGAGAGGACCGACTCGGCGCCGGAGACGAGAACGGAGTCGGCGATGCCCTCGGCCATCTCCGTCGGGTGCGCCCCACAGACGCCCGACTCGTAGACGAGTTCGACGGACGGGTTGTACATCCGCAGTGCGAGATCGACGGCGAGCGTGGGCAGTCCGACGCCGGCGAAGACGCGGCGTTTGCCGGCGAGCTGCCGCGCGGCCACGGAGACGATGGTCTCCGTCGTCGAGGGGATCTCGATCGATTCGATGTGGTGGGGGATGTCCTGGATGGTCACAGTCTGCTCCCGTAGTCGACAGAGCCCGAGGGGCGGGAACCCACTGCGAGGCCGGCCCAGTGGTCGTCGCCGAGTCTGGCGAGATACTCCTCGTGGTCGCGTGTGCCGCGAATCCACTCGTCGATCCAGTTCTGCAGTGCGGCGGGATCTTTGGAGATCGGGGTCCAGTTCCGGTAGAAGGCGCAGTCGCGGTCGTAGTACCCCTGTGCGTAGGACGGGTGGGCGCCGCGCGGGCACACCACGATCGCGTCGACGGCGTGTGCGGGCAGCAATGTGCGATTGGGGTCGGAACGGACGACCTCGTCGTCGACGATCTCCTCCACCAGCACGATCGCGGTCCGTGCCGCGTACACCGCCTCCTGCTGGACGCCGGTGATGCCCCAGACCTGTACGTTCCCGGCGCGGTCGGCGCGCTGCGCGTGGATGATCGTGACGTCGGGAGTGAGTGGCGGCACGACGTAGACCGAGTCGCCGGTGTACGGGTCGGTGGTGAGCCGGATGCGCGGATTGAGCTCGGGCAGATCGCTTCCCGCATACGAGCGCAGCGGGAAGAACGGCAGTCCGGCAGCACCTGCCTGGTAGCGGCAGACCATCCCGTAGTGGCTGTACTCCTCGACCTCGAGGGGTGCCGGATCGTGACGCTCGATGCGACGCCGCAGTTCATGGAGCGAGCCGGCCGAACCGCTGGCGAAGAACGAGGCCACCAGCTTCGACACGCAGCCCGCCGCGACCAATTGGTCGGACACGATGTCCGGGGTCATCCGGCACAGGGTGAGATCTCGACGGCCCTGTCGGATGATCTCGTGCGCCGCCGCGAACGGGATGAGATGCGAGAAACCCTCGAGGGCGACGGTCATTCCGTCGCGGACGTGCGCCGAAATGGCCTCCGCGAGTGTGGTGACCTTGTCGGTGACGGGGACCGTCGTTGTCACGGTCGGACCTTTCGTATCAGGATGGGGTCGTGGAGATCGCGCAACTGAGGGCCTTTCTCGCGGTGGCCGAGGAGTTGCATTTCGGCCGGGCCGCGCAGCGGCTGCATTTCGCGCAGCCCCATCTGAGCCGCACGATCCAGCAGCTCGAGAAGGATCTCGGTGCCGACCTGTTCGTGCGCACGACGCGGAGCGTGCAGCTCACCGCTGCGGGGGTGTCGCTGGTCGAGCCGGCGCGTGCCGTGCTGGATGCGTGCCGCCTCGCCGAACTCGCGGTGGGAACGGCCGGCCGCGGACACACCGGCCGGGTGCGGCTGGGATTCGCCGGCTCGTCGTCGCATGTTCTGGTCGGCAGGTTCGCGAAGCTGGTCCGGCGCACCCATCCGGGCATCGAGTTCGAGCTCGACAGCACCACCTACGCCAGCGAGGCGCTGGCGGAACTGCGTGACGGCAGTGTCGACCTGGTGCTGGCGCGATGGCTCTACCCGCCGCCCGGCATCGCGACGCGCATCGTCCTCGAGGAGGACGTGGTGTGTGCGCTGCCCCGCGAACACCGTCTGGCCGATCGACAGGCCTTGCGGATGGAGGAACTGGCCGACGATCCCTGGGTGGCTCTCCCGGCGGAACCGGGCTCGACGCTGCGCGACTACCTGCATCGTCTCGCCCACGACGCGGGCTTCGCGCCGCGGATCGTGCAGAGCGCCCCGGACTCGGTGTCCGTCTTCGCCCTGGTCGCCGCCGAGGTCGGTTGCGCGCTGACCCTCACCAACGTGGCGCGCAACATCTCCAACCCGGAGGTGGTGGTCCTGCCGATCGAACCGCGACCGGACCCTCTGCAGTTGCGCCTGGCGTGGCGCGCCGACACCCATGATCCCGCGGTTCACGAGGTGCTCCGCTTGTCCGAAGAGGCGCTTCCCACGCCGGCGGGGGTCGACTGAACCTCGACCGCCGGGACGTCGAACTCCGATGTGGCCGCCCGGGTGCCGGCGGTCGCCGTGTCGCCGTGGATGGCCGGGCCGAGTTCGTTCTCGTCGCTGCGTTCGGCGACCGACAGTTCACCCGCGGTGTAGCCGGTGCGCTTGAGCAGTGCGAGCGTGCAGGCCAGCGAGACCACCGCATAGACGCCGCCGGTGATCGCGACCCAGGTGATGCCTCCGGTGGAGTTGAGGATCCACTGCGCGAGAACCGGTGTGGCGCCGCCGACGACCAGTGAACACAACTGGTAGGCGAGGGACAGTCCGGTGTACCTGATGTTGGCGGGGAAGGCGCGGGCCAGCAGGCCGGCGATCGCGCCGTAGAACATCGAGTGTGGGATCGTGGCCAGGCACATGCCGAGTGTCGCGATCGCATAGTTGCGGGTCTCGATGGCGAAGAACATGGCCGGCATCAGGATGAACTCCGGGATCACCATGAGGGCGACCGCTTTTCGCATGTCCATCTTCGAGACGAGCACCGCCCCGAAGGGTTGCACGATGAACTGGACGACCAGCGCGATCGCGATCATCGCCAGGAACGAACCACGTGAATAGCCGAGATCGCTCGTGGCCCAGGACAATGCGAAGGTGTTCTTGAAGTAGGTGACCTGGACCAGCGGCAGCGCGCCGGCACCCAGCAGCACCAGGACCCAGTGCTTGCGCAGCACTTCGGCGATGGGGAGCTTCACGGTCTTGTCCTGCTCGATGACCGCCTTCATCGAGTTCGACTCCTCGAGACGCAGGCGGATGAACAGGCCGAGCCCGATCAGTACGACGGAGGCGAGGAACGGGATTCGCCAGGCCCACGACATGAAGGCGGGGGTGGGGACCGCGGACAGTGCGAAGAACGCGAGCGTGGCCAGGAGGTTGCCGGTTGGCGAACCCTGTTGCGCGAAGGCCGAATACAGGATGCCCTTACCCTTGGGTGCGTTCTCGCTGGCGACGAGGACCGCACCACCCCATTCGCCGCCCACCGCGATGCCCTGGATCACGCGGAGGACCACGAGGAGTATCGGGGCGAGGATACCGACCTGGGCGTACGTCGGCAGCAGGCCGATGCCGAGGGTCGCGACACCCATCATGACGAGCGTGATGATGAGCGTCTGCTTGCGGCCGATGCGGTCACCGAGGTGGCCGAACAGGATTCCGCCGAGCGGCCGGGCTAGGAAGCCGGCCCACAGTGTCACGAAGGCGAGGAGCGATCCGACGCCCGGCGCCAGGTCTTCGGGGAAGAACACGTCGCCGAACACCAGTGCCGCGGCGGTGCCGTAGATGTAGAAGTCGTACCACTCGATCGTCGTGCCGATGTACGACGCGATGCCCGCTCGCCGCGCCTTGCGTTGGGCCTCTCGGGCCTCGGTGTCTGTGTGTGCCATGTCCCGCCTCGTCGCCGGATGTGATCTGGATCTCGACGTGAGATTGCCAGCGCTCACCGTTGCCGTCCAATGCCGAATCCGGCCGGGATTACATGCCTGATTGCATCAATGAATCTGACCAGGATGTGCGGCGGATCACAGGCGTCGGCGCACCCGCTAATCTCTCCCCATGGGCAACATCAAAGACATCCCGGTCACCTCTCTCGACGGCTCCGACGTCTCGCTGAAGGACTTCGGTGGGCCGCTGCTGATCGTCAACGTCGCCAGCAAGTGCGGTCTCACCCCGCAGTACGAAGGTCTCGAGCAGCTCGCCAAGTCCTACGGCGACAAGGGGCTGACCGTCGTGGGCGTCCCGTGCAACCAGTTCATGGGCCAGGAGCCCGGCACCGCCGAAGAGATCGCGACTTTCTGCTCGACCACCTACGGAGTCACGTTCCCGCTGCTCGAGAAGACCGACGTGAACGGCGACGGGCGCCATCCGCTGTACGCCGAGCTGACCCGGCACGCCGACGCCGACGGTGAGGCCGGCGACATCCAGTGGAACTTCGAGAAGTTCCTCGTCAACGCCGACGGTGAGGTCGTCAACCGTTTCCGTCCGCGTACCGAGCCGACCGACCCCACCGTCGTCGCCGCGATCGAATCCGTGCTCTGAGCCGATTTGGGGCACCCGGTAAGCTGACCAGGCAAGAACTGATCAGTAGACATTGAGGAGCGGTGCCATGGCGCGAGTGGTGGTCGACGTGATGCCCAAAGCCGAGATTCTCGACCCGCAGGGGCAGGCCATCGTCGGCGCACTGGGTCGGCTCGGTTTCACCGGGATCGGCGACGTCCGTCAGGGCAAGCGCTTCGAACTCGAGGTCGACGACACCGTCGACGACGTGACCCTGGAGCGGATCGCCGAAGAGTTGTTGACCAACACGGTCATCGAGAACTTCAACGTCTCTCGGGTCGCGGAGTAGGCGGCATGACAGCTCGGATCGGTGTCATCACCTTCCCCGGCACCCTCGACGACGTCGACGCCGCGCGCGCGGTCCGGCTCGCGGGTGCCGAACCCGTTGCGCTGTGGCATGGCGACGCCGACCTGAAGGGCGTCGACGCGGTCATCGTGCCCGGCGGCTTCTCCTACGGCGACTACCTCCGTGCCGGCGCCATCGCGCGTTTCGCGCCGGTGATGGGCTCGGTCGTCGAGGCGGCCGGCAAGGGTATGCCGGTTCTCGGTATCTGCAACGGATTCCAGGTGCTGTGCGAGGCCGGCCTGCTGCCGGGCGCGCTCACCCGCAACGAGGGCCTGCATTTCATCTGCCGCGACGAGTGGCTGCGCGTCGAGAACAACACCACCGCATGGACGACCCGGTTCGAGCGGGGTGCGGAGATCCTCATCCCGCTGAAGTCCGGCGAAGGTCGCTATGTGGCGTCGGAGCGCAAGCTCGAAGAGCTCGAGGGTGAGGGCCTGATCGTGTTCACCTACCCGGAGCGCAATCCGAACGGGTCGGCACTCGACATCGCCGGGATCTCCAGCCCCAACGGGCGGATCGTCGGGCTCATGCCGCATCCCGAGCACGCGACCGAACCGCTCACCGGCCCCAGCGACGACGGCCTCGGACTGTTCTACTCGGTGATCGACTCGGTGCTCGCCTCGGTATGACCGGACCGAGGATCCCGACCAGCGCCTCGGCGTCCGGGCTCGGCGGGTTCATCGACGCGTCGCCGTCGCCCTTCCACGTCTGCGCCACGGTCGCCCGCGAGCTCGAGAATGCGGGATACACACGGCTTTTCGAGGATCAGGCGTGGCCGTCCGCGGTCAGTGCGGCGTCGTCGAAGTCCTATGTGATCCGCGGTGGCTCCATCATCGCGTGGGAAACGGGTGGAGGTCCGGCGTTTCGTATCGTCGGCGGGCACACCGACAGTCCCAACCTCCGGCTGAAACAGCATCCCGACCGTTCATCGGCCGGTGCGGCGATGATCGCGCTCGAACCCTACGGCGGCGCGTGGCTCAACTCTTGGCTCGACCGTGATCTCGGACTGTCCGGGCGACTCGCCTATCGGGCGGGAGATCGCGTGGCGCACACGCTCGTCCACGTGACCGAAGCAGTGGTGCGGGTGCCGCAGCTGGCAATCCACCTGTCGGAGGACCGGAAAGGCGTCTCGCCCGATCCGCAGCGGCACGTCGACGGACTCTGGGGCCTCGACGACGGCGCCCCCGATGTCCTCGG
Source organism: Gordonia sp. GONU (assembly GCF_024733855.1). NCBI lineage: Bacteria > Bacillati > Actinomycetota > Actinomycetes > Mycobacteriales > Gordoniaceae > Gordonia > Gordonia sp. GONU. The sequence continues at coordinate 45,685 of NZ_JANRHB010000027.1, read as the reverse complement.
CTGGGTCGCCGAATATGCGGGGATCGACCCCGACACGCTGCTGGGCTGGGAACTGATGACTCACGACATCGCGCCATCGGCGCTGATCGGTACGGCGGAGAATCTGCTCAGCGCACCGCGTTTGGACAATCAGGGCACCTGTTACGCGGGACTGCGGGCGCTGCTCGACGGCTCGTCGTCGGCGAATACCCGCATGCTGGCGCTGTTCGACCACGAAGAGGTCGGCAGCGGCTCCGAGCGCGGTGCCGCATCGGACTTCCTGGCCTCGGTGTGCGAGCGGATCGTGTTGGCGCGCGGCGGTTCTCGCTCCGACTATCTGCAGGCGATGGCGGCGAGCGTGTGCCTGTCCGGAGACATGGCCCACGCGACGCACCCGAACTATCCCGAGCGACATGAACCCGGCCATCGGATCTCGATCGGCGGCGGGCCGGTGCTCAAGGTGAACCAGAATCTCCGCTACGCCTCGGATGCTCTGGGGGAGGCCGTCTTCGCGATGGCCTGCGACGACGCCGGCGTGCCGATGCAACGCTACGTCCATCGGGCGGATCTGCCCTGCGGTTCGACGATCGGACCGATCACCGCGACCCGCACGGGACTGGCGACGATCGACGTCGGGGCTCCGCAGCTCGCGATGCACTCCGCGCGCGAACTGATGGGTGCCGCCGACGTGCCGATGTACTCCGCTGCGCTACAGGCATTCCTGGCGCAGGTCTGACAGCGGCCGCGTCGGCGGCGGTGCGGATCAGTACGACCGGGCGAACCCGAGGACGTTGTTCACGTACTCCATCGAGTTGTTGTACCGCAGGATCGCGGTGGTCAGCGACGCAGGGTTGCGCAGGTCCAGGTGGTCGTCGCACAGGTAGCGCGCAGTGGTCAGCGCCGCGTCGAAGATGTTCTGCGGGTCCGACTTTCCGTCACCGTTGCCGTCGGCGGCGTAGGCCTTCCAGGTCGACGGCAGGAATTGCATGGGGCCGACCGCGCGGTCGTAGGTCGCGTCGCCGTCGAGCTCACCGCCGTCGGTGTCGCTGACGACCTCGTTGCCGCCGAGCGAGCCGTCGAGGACGGGGCCGAAGATGGCACTGCGCAGCACGCCGTCGGGATTGACGTTGCCCTGGTCGGCGTGATGGGACTCGACCTTGCCGATGCCGGCGATGACCTTCCAGTCGGTCCCGCAGCGCGGGTTGGTGTCGGCGATGGTCTTCGCTGCCTTCGTGTAGGCGTCGTAGTTGGTCACGGGGACCGCGCCGGAGGTGACGCTCGCCGGTCGGATGACCGGGGCGGGTGCCGGCTTCGGTGCGGGGGCGACCGGGTGGACGTTCGCCGCGGGGGTGAGGGCCGGGGCCGCCGTGGCCGTCACGCCCTTGGCGGGGATGCTGGGCTCCGGGGCGGCTGTCGGGTGGGACAGCTCGGCTCCTGCGGTTGCCGCGCCCGCCAGGACCCCGACGGGGAGGAGGGCGGTGGCCCACAGCGGTGTGCGTGTTTTCTTCCGTGGCTTGGAATGCTTACCCAAAACTCTGACCTCGCGTGTACTGCTGATGGTTCGTGCTTTCGGAACCGAGCCGACCGTACACGTGGTCGTGAGCAAAGCGTTATCTGTCCGTGACCAATCTAGGTCTGGACAGTTGGACGACTGTGTGTCTTCGCAGGTAGCCGCGGGCGCACTCGCGTCGATGTGAGACGGCCCACACGAGCCTCAATTCGGACGCAGAACGGACATCGTGGCGCCCTCGCTGAGGACGATGTAACCCTCGACGACTTTGATCAGCCCGGGGGAGCCGACGCCCTGTTCCCAGGCCACGGTGTTCTCCGGCGTCAGAGCGGTCAGCTGTCCCTGATTCGAGAGGATCATGGTGGTGTCCGTCGACCCGATGCAGGCCGGATTGGCCAGGATGGGTTGCTCCGGACCGGGCGGCGGACCGCTGCCGATGTGCTTGCCGTCCGCGAGCGCGTACGTCGTCCGCGAACCGTCGAGGCGCCCGAAGTTGACCAGTGAGCCGCAGGCGATGGCCCCTGACTTGGAGAGTTCCCGGTCGCTGATCCGCCACAGAGCGCCCTGTCGGGCCGGGTCGCGGACCTCGTACTCTCCACGGTCGGCGAAGATGCGGTTGGACGCGGTCAGCAGCGCAAGCGTCGACGGCCCGGACTCCACCTGCAGGCCTTCTGAGTCGTCGACAGGGTCCGCGTCGACGCGTCCGTTGACGGTGGCGTAGCTGGTGACCCGCTCGGCGTTGTGGTCCTGGTGCTCGACGGTCACGCCCGTCGGATAGAGGGCGATGTTGCACTGGTCGCAGGCGATGCGGTTGTCGCCGTTCGTCGGGTTCACCAGGTACTGGCTGGCGTCCGCGGTCTTGACGACGACGATGTCGCCGGTGACCTCGATGTCGACGACCGGCGCGGCGAAGGTTCGTGCCCAGATGGTCTTCCCGGCCGGGGTGTTCAGCGAGACCTGGTGGCCGACGCGGTTGACGCGCAGGAAGTTGTTGCCGAGTCCGACGACCTTCTTGGTGTCCAGGTACTCGGAGGTCTGCGTCGGGTGTCCCGCGTCGTCGACGAGATAGAAGCCGTCGTCGAGCGGCGTGCCGAGTTGGACGGCGCAGCCCACCTGCCCGGCCTCGTTGACGGCGCAGTCGCCTTGGCCGGCGTTGATGGGTGAGTCCCAGAGCAGGCGACCGTTGCGTCGGTCCACCATCATGAACGAGCGGCCCAGGCCGGAGGGGTAGGCGATGAGCCAGCCCTCGTCCGAGGTGTCGACGACCTGGATGGTGACCTCGTCGCGATAGTCGGGCAGATCCTCGTGGCCGACGATGGTCCAGGCGATGGACGGCGCCCGGTGGTAGTCGCGCAGTTCCCCATATGCGTACTCGGTGTCGTCCACCTGGTACTTACCACCGGAGAGCACCACGCCGACGGTGACGAGCATCGCTGCGCAGAGGATCAGTACGACGGTCCCGATACCGAACGGCAGGCGCGCCGAAAGCGCCCGGGCGCGGGAGCGTGAGGACATGGGTAAGAGTGAACCATGGCGTTCTGTCGTCACACGCGGTGGACTTGTCGTCGTGGACTTTTTGCAGGACGTACTCGTGACCCTCACCGTCGTCGCCACCGGACTCAGCGCTGGTGTGCTGGCGGGCTTCGGTTACTCCGTCATACCCGGCCTGACCCGCGCCGGCGCCGACGTCGCCGTCCCGGCGATGCAACGAATGAACACTGCCATCCTGAATCCCCTGTTCGCGGTCATCTTCGGTGGTGGTGTGGTGTTCGGCGCTCTGAGTACGTGGGTGGCCTGGAATGACGGCCTGCGCTGGTGGGTCCTCGGCGCGACTCTTCTCGCTCTGCTCGGTGTCGTCATCACCATGACCGTCAACGTGCCGGCCAACAACCGCCTCGACGCCGCCGCCGCCGCGCGTGGCGACGAGGCTGCTCGCGTGTGGACCGAGTTCACGTCGGTCTGGGTCCCGTGGAACATCGTCCGGTCGGTGTTGACGACCGCTGCTGTGGTGGTGCTCGTCGTCGGGTTGCTCGTGGGTCGGTGACAACCCAGGTCAGAAAGGTGGCGGCTCCTTCTGGTCGGCGAGGCGTTGTTTCTTGTTGCGGGCACGTTCGGCCCGCCGGCGTGCGTGTTTGCGCGCGAGCCGGTTGTCGGTGGAGGGAGAGTCGTCTCCCGTGATCACTCGGGGTGTCGGCGGTGCTTGGGGTGGTTGTTCGTAGCGGATGCGTCGCAGGTTGGGGAAGAAGTCTTCGAGGGTTTCGGCGTCGCCGAGGATGGTGAACCCTTCGGGGGTGACGAATTCGGTGACCAGATGACCGTCGTCGTCGCGATATTGCAGGTCGATCCAGTCCCCGAAGGTCTTGTGTAGGTGCCCGAACCGGCACTTGGCGTTGAGATTCTCACTCGACGTCGCCCCGCCCTGGGCGGGGTTGGTGTGGTCGTACTCGGTGACATGATCGAGGTCGCCGTCGAATGATGAACACGGGCAACCGGGTTCGATGCAGTAGCCGTCACGCACCCGCACGAAGTCGGCGCAGGCGGTGGTGGGTCGGTACGGATCGGCGGATCTCGCACCGGGGTAGACGATCACGGCATCGGTCGACGGAGCACTGCTCGGGTTTGGTCCGAGGGGAGTGTCTGACGCGTTTGTCGTGGGTCGTTCTGCGGCAACACCTATGGGTGGTGTGCGGACCGGGGTGACCGGTTTGATGATCGCGTCGGGCCGGTTGGCGAGGTCGCGGATGTGTTCGTCGGAGATGATGCCGTGGCCGTCGACCCAGCCGATGCCGGGGGTGCCGTCGAGGGTGGCGGGGTCGGTGACGGCGTGGATGACGATCTCGGTGCTCACCGACCGGACAACCTCAGCCGGGTCGGGGATGTCGGCGGTGCAGTCCTCCCGCTGGCACTGGCACTCGAAGGCGGTGCCGGTCAACAGTGCGAACATGGCATCAGAGTTGCGCTGGTTACGGTTGCGACCATCATGGGCGCAGACGGTGTCGGCCAACGCTTTCACGGCTTTCGCCGCGATGCGCACGTTCTCGGCGACCATCACGCCGGTGATCTCACCGGTGCCGTCGACGAAATTCTCCGTATACATACCGCGCTTGTCCACGGCTTCACGACGCCGCTCACGCACCGCATCGGGATCATGCCGGAACACCAGGCGATCGACCATGTCGCGGAGCTTCGGCTTCGACCAGGCGCCCTTACGGCTGCGCAGGATGCGTTCGATCTCGGTGTCGAGGTCGGCCATGATCGTGTCGTCGGTGATCAGGTCGGTGCGGGACAGGACGGTCTGGATCAGTGCGCGCGACACGATGCCATCACGCAGGGTGGTCAACACCTTCGGCAGCCGCTCGCGCAGCGCGAGTGCTTCGCCGACCCACTGATCGGCCTGGTAGCGGATGATGGCGTCTTCGCGGCACACCCGGGTGACCATCTCGGTGTAGCGGTCGATGAAGAACCCGCCGGTGCTGTTGATGACGAGTTGGTCGTAGACGGTGGCGATCGACTGGTAGCGACACCACGCCAGGAAGGCCTCGCCGTGGCGGATCGACCGCATCCGTGTCATATGTGTTGCGGTGTCGGATGATTCGGGGTGGGCAGGATCGACCCCGGCGAGGAACTCGGCCGGTAGATCGGTCCACTTGTCTGACACGCTGCCCCCACAACGTCTACAGCCCAACCTGGTTGGCTGAATCTGTTACCGACCAAGGTAGAACACCCCACCGACAAGAACAGATACTCATCCACAGGCGCGGTGGCAAGGGGTTGTGCAGCAATGGGTTACGCGAGAATCGGTCCTTCCACTTCCAGACTTCATCTCGACGTTGCGACTCCGATCGAAGTCGCAACGTCGAAATGAAGTCTGACAGTCAGGCTCCTCAGAACAACTGGCCGAGGTAGAACTGCGCTCCCTGGTCGTCGGTGCACCGCGCGGAGATGCCGTAAGGAGCGGTGCGGGGCTCCTCGAGGACGCTGCCACCAGCGGCGCGGACACGTGCGACCGCCCCCTCGACATCGTCGGTCACCCACATCGGGACCGCCACGGAAGTGTCGGCGCCACCGGCGATCCCGACCTGGGGTCGCACATCGTCGACCTCCCAGCCGTCGTCGATGCGACCGCCGTGGAACGTCCAGCCGAGCACTGATCCGTAGAAGTCCCGGTAGCGCGCGCTGTCCGGCGTGAGCACGGTCAGGTAGCTCATCGCGCCGATACCGCGGGGATGTTGGGCAGGCCGCACGTCGCCGGGCTCGGTGGCGTACACCGCGAATCGCACGCCCTGGGCGTCGACGGCGTCGACGATCCGGTGCCCGTCGGGACTCGACCCGAATTCGCCATGTCCACCGGCTGCGACGATGCGCGCATGGGCTGCCTCGAGATCGTCGACGGCGTAGGCGCAGAACACCGTCGGGTCGCCGTCTGTCTCGAAGATGCCCAGCCGGTGACCGATATTGGTCACACGACGCCCCTCGGGATCGAACTCCCAACCGAGGACCTCGCCGTAGAACCGGCGCGCGCGTGCAGCGTCCGGGGTGTTCAGGGACATGTAGCCGATGTCGCCCTGATGAATGCGGTTGGACAACTGTGTCCTCGACGGTCCGGTCAGCATCCAGCGGTGACCGAACGGGTCGACGATGACCCCGGTCCGCGTGCCGTGCGCCTCGTAGGGTTCACGGGTGACGGAGGCGCCGGCCCGGGCGGTCGTCGCGATGGCTGTGTCGGTGTCGTCGACCGCGACCATCAGACTCACCGACACGTGACCGGGGGCAGGTGCCCGCAGTCCCAGATCCGGGAACTCGGCGGCGAGATAGATGACACCGCCGCCGATCTCGAGCTCGGCGTGACCGATGACGCCGTCGTCCATGACGATCGGCTGCCCACGCAGCCGCGCGCCGAGATTGGCGATGTACCAGTCGATGGCGGCCTGCGGCTCCGCCACGGTGAGGTAGGGGAGTGCGCCGGGGCGTTCGACGATCGCGTCGGATGTGATGGCGGTATCGGTGGTGGTCAGTTCGTCGAATTGTGTTGCTGTGGCCATGATGACTCCTTGCGGTAGGTTCGCCCCGCGTTCGAGGCGGTCGCGCAACGAGGCGGCGAAACCGCGGTCGGGTTCGACGGGATCGTCGAAGCCGGGAGTGTCGGCTGCGCGCAGTACGTGCAGCGGATCCCGTGCCTCACCGAAGCGTGTGCTGTTCCGGGTGCTCATGCGTGACCTCCTCTCCCGCTGCTCTGGGGTTGTGTTTCGGGGTAGGCCGCGCGGAAGGCGCGCTTCGCGCGGGTGAGAAGCGCCTCGGTGGCACCGACCGTGCGACCGAGGATCTCCGCGCATTCGCCGACCGGTAGGTCGTCGACGTAGCGCAATGTGAGGACTGCGCGGTGGATCGGCGTCAGTTGCCTCAGCGTGTGATGGGCGACCATGCGGTCGAGTTCGGTGTCCCACGGGTCGTCCCCGTGGTCGGGGACGTCGTCGACCGGTTCCGGTGTGCGTTGAGCCCGCCGCCAGTGATCGGCGAGCTTGTGCCGCGCGATCCCGATGAGCCAGGGAGTCGTCGGTTCGGTGCCCCGGTGCCGGCGAACGGAGTCCATGGCGGCCAGGAAGGTCTCCGACGTCACGTCCTCGGCGGTTCGGCGATCCGCGCAGCGCCGGACGACGAATCCATACACCGCCGGCAGTGCCTGGTCGTACACCGCCAGCAGTCCCGCTGGTCCGGAAGAATCGGTGTGGTCGCTGCTCACGTATTCATCGTCGTGCGGGGGCCCCGGAATCCGACGCCCTTCAGCGAAGTTTCTTCTCCGACTCTTCCGCGGTGAACGTCGCGATCTCCGCCGCCACCGCATGCGGTTGGTCCAGCGACACGAACGTTCGGGCGTCGGCGATCTCGACGAACCGCGCACCCTCGCCGTCGGCTCCGGTGAAGACCGAGGCGAACCGCCGGCCGTGTTCCAGGGTGAAACACCGATCGTCACGGCCCCACACGAAGCGGACGGGCAGGTCGACCCGCGACATGCGTGCGGTCACGGTGGCGAGCTCCGCGGGGCTGATCTCGCGCAGGAACGCTCTGAAGTCGTCGCGGATGCGGACGTCGTCTTGCAGGGGAACGAACACGGAGGCGGTGAGGTCGGGATCGGGATCGTTGAGCAGCAGGCCGACGCCGAGCGGGGAATGCCGGAGGGTCGTGAGCCGCATCGAATCGACCAGGGGCTTCAGCAACAACCGGTGTCGCATCAATGCGAAGAACAGCCGAAACGGTTGCGGCGGAAACAGATCGAAGGCATCGCAGTTGGTGAACACGACGCGGCTCACGAAGCGGGGATCCTCGTCGAGCGCGAACTGGGTGACCGCGCCGCCGGTGTCGTTGGCCACCAGGGTCGCCGACGACAGGTCGAAGTGTCCGACGAACTCGCGGAGCAGCCGGCTCGCCCCGCGCGGCGAACGATCCGCGTCCGGCCCCCACGGGATCCGGTGCGAACCGAGCGGCATCAACGGGACGAAGCAACGGTGGCCGCGTTCGGCGAGGAGCTCGGCCACCGGTTCCCACAGACGATGGTCGACGACGGCGCCGTGCATGAAGACGATCGGCGGAAGTGCGGTGTCGGCGGGTCCGTACGTGGCGTACTCGATCACACCGGACGGGAGTTCGACGGTCGGCAGCAAGTTTGCCATGGCGAGGTCCGCTTCTCGTAGACTCGGATAACTTACGAACACTGAGTACGAAAGTTACGTGCAGACTGTATGAAAGTCAACCGTCGGACCCAGGCCGAACGCACCGCGGCCACCCGCGCGGCGCTCATCGCCGCAGGTCGCAAGCTCTTCGGTGAACGCGGTTTCGCCGACGTGGGCACCCAGGAGATCGTCGACGCGGCGGGCGTGACCCGTGGTGCGCTCTACCACCAGTTCGGAGACAAGAAGGGCCTGTTCACGGCCGTCTACGACGCGGTGGAACAGGATGTGGTCGCACAGATCGCCGAAGCCGCCGGCGCTCTTGCCGCCGAGGACCCGATCGCCGCGCTCAAGACGGGCATGCGGCTCTTCCTCGAACTCTGCACCGAGCCCTCGGTACACCGGATCACCCTCGTCGAGGCACCGTCCGTCCTCGGCTGGGCGCAATGGCGCGCGCGAGGTGAAGAGTTCGGCTTCGCCCTTGTCGAGGGGTTGATCCAGGCCGCGATCGCGGCCGGTCAGGCCGTCGATCAGCCGACCCGACCTCTCGCCCACGTCGCGATCGGTGCGCTCGACGAGGCCGCCCTGTACGTCGCTGCGGCGCAGGACCGGGAGGCGGCGACCGTCGAGGTCGCCGCGGTCCTCGATCGCATCGTCGACTCGTTCCGGACCTAGCTGCCGGCCACCAGCTCGGCACACCGTTCCCCGACGAGCATCACGGTCAGGTTCGGGTTCACTGTGGTGTGCTCGGGGAAGACCGACGCGTCGGCGACGCGCAGGCCCGCCACGCCCTTGACCCGCAGTTCGGGGTCGAGCGGCGACATCTCGTCGTCCGGCGGTCCCATCCGTACCGTGCCCACCGGGTGGTAGACGGTGTTGTGGGTGCGTCGGATGTAGTCGGCCAGTTCCTCGTCACCGGTGGTGTCCGGTCCCGGATACAGTTCGCGCGCAACCCATTCTCGCAGCGGTGCGGCGGAAGCGATCTCGCGCGCCTTGCGCAGGCCTGCGGTCATGATCGGCATGTCGTAACCCTCGGGGTCGGTGAAGTACCGCGGGTCGACGCGCGGCTTGTCCCGGAAATCACGGGAGCGCAGCTTCACCGTGCCCCGCGATCGCGCGTGGGTGACATTCGGGGTGAGGCAGAAGGTGTTCTCACTGGTCGGGTACCCCTGGCGCAGGGTGTGCATGTCGAAGGGCACGCTGCCGTAATGCATCATGAGGTCCGGCCGATCCAGATCATCGTCGACGGTCGTGAAGATGCCGGCCTCCCACCACTGGGTCGACTCCTGTGTCATGGGCTTTTTCGTCTCGAATCCGATGACGCCCTCGGGATGGTCCTGGAGGTGTTCGCCGACGCCGGGGGAGTCGACGAAGACGTCGAGTTCGTGCTGACGAAGATCATCGGCCGGCCCGATCCCCGAGAGCATCAGCAGTTTCGGGGTGTCGATGGCCCCCGCCGACACGATCACCTCGCGTCCGGCGTCGATCCTGGTCGTCCGGCCGAACGCGTTGTCGGTGATGTCGACGCCGACGGCCCGGAGCTCGCCGTCGATCTTCTCGATGACGATCCGCTTGGCCCAGGATCCGGTACGGATCGTGAGATTCGGCCGATCGAGGTGCGGGTGCAGATAACTCACCGACGACGACGCCCTGATTCCGTCGGGACGTCGGTTGATCTGAAAAAAGTTGGCGCCGTTGACGACCGTCTTCCCGCTGTTGAACTCGGTCCGCGGGATGCCGACGGCCTCACAGGCATCGAGCACGGCGACACCGCACGGGTCGTTCGGCGGCACCGTCATGATGTGGACGGGTCCGCTGCGGCCGTGATGGTCGCCGGGGGCGTCGTTGGTCTCGATCCGAGGGAAGAGTCGATACAGCTCCTCCGAACCCCAGCCTGCACAACCGAAGTCGCGCTCCCAGGAGTCGAGGTCCTCTCGCGGTGCCCAGAACGCGATGCAGCTGTTGTGGGAACTGCAGCCGCCCAGCACCTTTGCGCGGGCGTGCCGCATGAAGTCGTTGCCGTTGCGCTGCGGCTCGATGGGATAGTCCCAGTCGTACCCGGATTCGAGCAGCTCCATCCAACGGTCGAGTCGCAGGATCGCGTCGTCCCCGACATCGGACGGGCCGGCTTCCAGCAGGCACACCGTGACCGACGGGTCCTCGGACAACCGGGACGCCACCGCGGCGCCCGCCGAACCGCCGCCGACGACCACATAGTCGTAGGTCTCCGTGCCGTGCGACTCGCTCACTGCGGCCCCTTCCGGTTCTCGAACCAGCCGGTCACACCCGGCCGGAGGTTCTCGTAGACGTGCTTGGCCTCGCGGTACTCGGCCAGACCCGACGGTCCGAGCTCACGCCCGAAGCCGGACTGGCCGTAGCCGCCCCACTCCGCCTCGGGTAGGTAGGGGCCGAAGTCGTTGACCCACACCGTTCCTGCCCGTATGCGTCCGGCGATGCGGCGGGCGCGGGCGGCGTCGGCCGACCACACCGCCCCGGCGAGACCGTAGACGGTGTCGTTGGCCAACCTCACCGCCTCGTCCTCGGTGGTGAAGGTCTCGACGGTCACGGTGGGGCCGAAGGCCTCGTCGTGCACACAGGCCATCGAACGGTCGGCGCCGTCGATGACGGTGGGCAGGTAGAACCAGCCGTCGTCGAGGCTGCCCGACCCCTGGTCGCCGGTCGCGAAGGCGCCGCCGGTCCGGATCACCGCGCCGTCGGCTCGGGCCTGTTCGACGTAGGCATGCACCTTGTCGCGATGCGCCTCGGAGATCAGCGGTCCGGTCTCGGTGCCCTCGGAGTACGGCAGTCCCAGACGGATCTGCTCGGCGCGCCGGACCAGTTCGTCGACGAACCGGTCGTGCGCCGACTCCTCGACGACGAGTCGTGCGCCCGCGGAACACACCTGACCCGAGTGCAAGAACGCCGCGTTGAGTGCGTTGTCCACCGCGGCGGCGAGCAGATCGTCGGTGGCGCAGGCGTCCGCGAACACGACGTTCGGGTTCTTGCCGCCGAGTTCGAGGGCCACCTTCTTCACCGTCGCCGCGGCCTCGCGCGCGATGACCCGCCCCGTCACCAGTCCGCCGGTGAAGGAGACCAGGTCGACGTCGGGATGCGACGACAGCGGCGCGCCCGCATCCGCTCCGGCGCCGAGTACGAGGTTCGCAACCCCGGCCGGAAGGCCGAGGCCGTCAAGAACTTCCAGCAGGAGGATCGAGGTGTGCGGCGTCAGCTCGGCGGGTTTGAGGACGAAGGTGTTGCCGGCCGCCAGGGCGGGCGCCACCTTCCATGCCGCCTGCAGCAGCGGATAGTTCCACGGCGTGATGAGGCCGCAGACGCCGACCGGTTCGTAGACGATCCGCGAATCGGCATCGGGCGACCCGGTGTCGACGATACGACCGGCGTCCTGCGCGGCCAGCTTTCCGAAATACCGGAAGCAGTTGGCGATGTCGGTCATGTCGATATCCGACTCATACGGACGTTTGCCCGTGTCGAGGGTCTCGGCTCGGACGAATTCGTCTCGGCGCGCATCGATCTGATCGGCGACGCGGAGGAGGAGATCGCCCCGCTCGGCGGCCGGGGTGGCGCTCCACTCCCCGGCGTCGAAGGCGCGCCGGGCAGCGGCGATCGCCGCCTCGGTGTCGTCCGCGGACGCCTCGGCGACCACGCCCACCATGGAATTGTCGGCCGGGCAGCGTATCTCGCGGGTCTTGCCGGATCTCGCGGCGCACCACCGGCCGTCGATGTAGAGAGTCTCGCTCATGGAGCAGGCGCTCCTTCCGGATCGCTGTCGGGTATGTCCGCCTCTGCGACCGTACCGGCGTTCGTGAATCCGGTGCCGGCGACGGTGTCCGGGAGGTCGGCGGCAGGGTCGTGGTGATCGGCGGCCGAGTCACGTAGATGGAGATAACCCAGATGTCGTTCGTACTGATCGAGAATGTCGCCGATGATCTGTTCACGGTTGTACCCCGACAACGAATATCCCTGTGAACCCTCGGTCAGGTATACCTCGCACCGGAAGTACCGGTCGTCGGAACGCTGGCTGCGAACCGCATACGTGGGCGTCGGTGCGGACACCGGCCACACGCAGTACTCGAAGGCCGGGACGTCGGCGAGTTCGACGATGAGGCGAGGCGACGGCAAACCCTCGTTGACCGCCGACTCGTCGACCGTCGCCGTGACGCCCTCCCGACCGAACTGTTCCGCGACCTCGTGCATCGCCGGGACAACCGTCGCCGTGATGTACCTGCGGGTGGCGACCCGACCGGGGAACCGGAGTGTTCCGACCAGGCGTTGTCGCCAGCTGCCGTGTTCGGTCGGCCCGCGTCCGACCGCGATCACCTTCGGCAGCGTCGTACGGAAGCTGTCGAGTTTGTACGACTCGTTGCGTACCGCACGCAGTAGTGACACCCCGATCAGGCCGAGGACGAAGGAGAACGGCAGACCCATGATGACGGTCGCGGCCTGCAAGGTCAGGATCGATCCGTCGCCACCCCCGGCGAACAGCATCGACAGGGTCAGCAGGCCGATGGCGACCGACCAGAAGATGCGAAGGGAGCGTTGGCAATCGGCCATCGGGTCGGTGAGGCGGCTGGTGAAGTTGCCCATCACCAGCGAACCCGAGTCGGCGCTGGTCACATAGAACAGCAGGCCGGTGATGGTCGCGACACCGATCAGCAGCGTTGCCCCCGGGTACTGCTCGAGCAGCGAGTAGAAGCCGGCCTCCGGGGTCGAGGCGGTGGTCTCGGCGAACTCCTGATCACCGCGGGCGACAGCCAGGGCGCTGTTCCCGAAGATCGAGATCCAGATGAGGATGAAGCTGAACGGGACCACGAGGACGCCGAAGATGAACTGCCGCAACGTCCGTCCGCGGGAGATACGCGCCAGGAACAGTCCCACGAACGGCGCCCAGGCCACCCACCAGGCCCAGAAGAACAGCGTCCAGCCGTCGACGAAGGCCCGAGCGTCCTGTCCCGGCGCGGGATTCACCTGATCCCACGCGAAGGTGTCGAGGGTGCGGTCGGCGAACGTCGACACGTAGTCGCCCGCGTTCTGGACCAGACCGTTGAGCAGGAAGCCCGCGTCCTTGGCGACCGTGATGTAGACGAGCATCACGATCGCGAGGATCACGTTGATCTCGGACAACCGCCGAATACCCTTGTCCACACCGGACGTCGCCGATGCGGTGGCGATGACCACCGACAGGGCGATGAGCCCGATCTGGGCGGCCTTGCCCTGCTCGATGCCGAAGATCTCGTTGAGGCCGAAGTTGAGCTGTACGACGCCGATTCCCAGCGAGGTCGCGATGCCGAAGATGGTGCCGAGCACGGCCGCGACGTCGATCGCGTCGCCCCATCGTCCCTCGACGCGCTTGCCGAAGATCGGGTACAGGGCCGCGCGGATGGTCAGCGGCAGGTTGTGCCGGAACGCGAAATAGGCCAGAGCGCCGCCCATCAGCGCGTACATCGCCCAGCCGGTGATCCCGTAGTGGAAGACCGTCCACGTCACGGCTTCCCGTGCCGCGAAGTTGCTCTCCGGGACGCCGGTCGGCGGGGTGAGGAAATGGGTGACCGGCTCGGCGACCGAGAAGAACATCAGGTCGATACCGATGCCCGCGGCGAACAGCATCGACGTCCAGGTGAACAAGCTGTACTCGGGACGGGACTCTTCCGGCCCGAGGCGGTACCGCCCGTACTTGCTGACACCGAGGAACACGACGAGACCGACGATCGCGGTGGCGAGGATGAAGTACCACCAGCCGAACCAGCGGGTGATGAAATCGCGGACGTCGTTGATGACGGTCTCCGCCGCAGCCGGTGCGGCCAGCGCCCAGATCGCAAAGGCGAGCACGATGGCGGCCGACGCGACGAAGACGGTCAGGTTGACCGAACTCGGACGTCGTGACGGTTCCCCGGTGTCCGGGGAGGCGGGAGTGGACGGGACTGCAGGTCTTTCGCCGGCACTCATGACCTGTGACGCTAGCCTCTCCTGATCGGGGCGGTCGGGTGAATTGCCCGACTCGGTCGTGACCGATGAATTCGGCGCCCTCGTCCGGTCAGGATTGGTATGGCAACCGCAACGATCGGCTCAATGCTCCTGTCCAGCGACGACCCCGCACGACTCGCGCACTGGTACGCGACGGCGTTCGAGGCGAAGGTCGAGTCCACCGGCGACGGCGGGCCCGGCTACGACGTCGTCGAACTCGACGGCTTCTACCTCATGTTCGACAAACGCGACGATGTGTCCGGCCCCAACCGCGACGGCGCCCGCTCGATCCTGAACGTGGAGGTCGACGACCCGCGCGCGACCGCTGCGCGCCTGGACTCGCTCGGCGCCGAGTGGATCAGTCCCCTCGAGGAACGCGACGGCAACTTCCTCGGGACGGCCACCGATCCCGACGGCAACTGGATCCAGATCGTCTGGTTCTCCGACGCGGAGGAGATCGCGCTGGGGCCGCCCGCGTCGACGTGCAGCACTTTCGCGGTCCGCGACCTCGACGAGGCCGAGCGCTTCTATCGGGACGTCCTCGGAATGCGGGTGCTGCGCTATCCGATGGGTGTGGCCGGTGTCCGGGTGAGCCGTCAGACGACGGTGATGGTGTACCCGAAGGACGATCACCGGTCGGGGGGGTTCACCGTGCTGAACATCGCCGTCGACGACCTCGCGAAGACGGTCGACGACCTCGTCGGCAAGGGGGTCGAGATCCTGCGCTACGACGGTTTCGAGCACGACGAGCGGGGCATCGTGCGGGGTGGTGACGGGGAGCCGGACATCGCCTGGTTCACCGACCCGTCGGGCAATATTCTCTCGGTCTTGTCGGTCTGAGCCCGGTTCTTCCTCATATCGGGTGATATCGGGTGATCCGGCGGCCCGTTCGCTCTCGGCGTAGCGGACCGGGAACACCGCCCCGGCCTGCGCAGTTGTACAGTGCACATCCCCGCCGTCGCGGTCAATCCGTGCAGTCTGCACGGGCGTTAACTGCAGGTACACCCGAGACGACCTCTAGAGTAGAAGCAGGCTGGTCGTCGCCTACCCGCACCGCGTTGTCCCGACCGGACACACGAGGTGGTTCTCGCGGCGGCCGGGGCGCTAGCAATGTGAGGGAGAACAATGTTCGAACGGTTCACCGACCGCGCGCGACGGGTTGTGGTTCTGGCCCAAGAAGAAGCGCGGATGCTCAACCACAATTACATCGGTACCGAGCACATCCTCCTCGGCCTCATCCACGAGGGCGAGGGCGTGGCTGCCAAGGCGCTCGAGTCGCTCGGGATCTCTCTGGAAGGTGTCCGCAGTCAGGTCGAGGAGATCATCGGCCAGGGCCAGCAGGCGCCGTCCGGGCACATCCCGTTCACCCCGCGTGCCAAGAAGGTGCTGGAGCTCTCGCTGCGCGAGGCCCTGCAGCTCGGCCACAACTACATCGGTACCGAGCACATCCTGCTCGGCCTCATCCGCGAGGGTGAGGGTGTCGCCGCGCAGGTCCTGGTCAAGCTCGGCGCCGACCTCAACCGGGTCCGCCAGCAGGTCATCCAGCTCCTGAGCGGCTACCAGGGCAAGGAACCGCAGGAGGCGGGCACCGGCGGTCGCAGCAGCGAGTCCGGCACCCCGTCCACCTCGCTGGTCCTCGACCAGTTCGGTCGCAACCTGACCGCTGCCGCCGCCGAGGGCAAACTCGACCCGGTCATCGGCCGGGAAAAGGAAATCGAGCGGGTCATGCAGGTCCTGAGCCGCCGCACCAAGAACAACCCTGTTCTCATCGGCGAGCCCGGCGTCGGCAAGACCGCCGTCGTCGAGGGCCTCGCGCAGGCAATCGTCAACGGCCAGGTCCCCGAGACGCTCAAGGACAAGCAGCTCTACACCCTCGACCTCGGTTCGCTGGTCGCGGGCAGCCGCTACCGCGGTGACTTCGAGGAACGCCTGAAGAAGGTCCTCAAGGAGATCAACACCCGCGGCGACATCATCCTGTTCATCGACGAGCTGCACACGCTCGTCGGCGCAGGTGCCGCCGAGGGTGCGATCGACGCCGCCAGCATCCTCAAGCCGAAGCTGGCCCGCGGCGAGCTGCAGACCATCGGTGCGACGACCCTCGACGAGTACCGCAAGTACATCGAGAAGGACGCCGCTCTCGAGCGTCGCTTCCAGCCGGTCCAGGTCGGTGAGCCGTCGGTCGAGCACACCATCGAGATCCTCAAGGGTCTGCGTGACCGCTACGAGTCGCATCACCGCGTCTCGATCACCGACGGTGCGCTCGTCGCCGCCGCCACGCTGGCCGATCGCTACATCAACGACCGGTTCCTGCCGGACAAGGCGATCGACCTCATCGACGAGGCCGGTGCACGCATGCGCATCCGCCGGATGACCGCGCCGCCAGACCTGCGCGAGTTCGACGAACGCATCGCCGACGCGCGCAAGGAGAAGGAGAGCGCGATCGACGCGCAGGACTTCGAGAAGGCCGCCAGCCTCCGCGACAAGGAGAAGCAGCTGGTCGCCGAGCGTGCCGAGCGGGAGAAGCAGTGGCGCAGCGGCGACATGGACGTCGTGGCCGAGGTCGACGACGAGCAGATCGCCGAGGTCCTGGGCAACTGGACCGGTATCCCGGTGTTCAAGCTCACCGAGGAGGAGACCACGCGTCTGCTCCGCATGGAGGAGGAGCTGCACAAGCGGATCATCGGCCAGGAGGACGCCGTCAAGGCGGTCTCGAAGGCGATCCGACGCACCCGCGCCGGCCTGAAGGATCCGAAGCGTCCGTCGGGCTCGTTCATCTTCGCCGGCCCGTCCGGTGTCGGTAAGACCGAGCTCTCCAAGGCACTGGCCAACTTCCTGTTCGGCGAGGACGACGCGCTCATCCAGATCGACATGGGCGAGTTCCACGACCGGTTCACCGCGTCGCGTCTGTTCGGTGCCCCTCCCGGCTACGTCGGTTACGAGGAGGGCGGCCAGCTCACCGAGAAGGTGCGCCGCAAGCCGTTCTCGGTAGTGCTGTTCGACGAGATCGAGAAGGCCCACTCGGAGATCTACAACACCCTGCTGCAGGTCCTCGAGGACGGCCGTCTCACCGACGGTCAGGGTCGTACGGTCGACTTCAAGAACACCGTGCTGATCTTCACCTCGAACCTCGGTACGAGCGACATCTCCAAGGCCGTGGGCATGGGCTTCTCGTCGAAGGACGACACCAAGTCCGGCTACGAGCGGATGAAGCAGAAGGTCAACGACGAGCTCAAGAAGCACTTCCGGCCCGAGTTCCTCAACCGTATCGACGACATCGTCGTGTTCCACCAGCTCACGCGTGACGAGATCATCCAGATGGTCGACCTCATGCTGACGCGCGTGGAAGCTGCGCTGAAGAACAAGGACATGTCCCTCGAGGTCACCGACCGCGCGAAGTCGCTGCTGGCCAAGCGCGGTTTCGATCCGGTGCTCGGTGCGCGTCCGCTGCGTCGCACCATCCAGCGCGAGATCGAGGACCAGCTCTCGGAGAAGATCCTGTTCGGCGACATCGCCCCCGGACAGATCGTCCTGGTCGACGTCGAGGGTTGGGACGGCGAAGGCGACGGCGAGGACGCCAAGTTCACCTTCACCGGTTCGGAGAAGCCGCGTGCGGTTCCGGATGCACCGGTCGAGCTGTCCAAGGCAGGCGACGGCGGTTCGGACGCGAGCTGACCTCAGCTGATCTGACACAGACGGCGGCGTCACCCGAAAGGGTGGCGCCGCCGTTTTGTATCGGCCGCCTGCATCGTCGGTGACGGCTCTCGATAGCATCACCCGTGTGACGAGCGATACATCAAAGGCCGGCCGGAAGGCCACCCAGGCCGAACCCACCATCACCGTCGAGCGCGACGGCGACATCGCGATCTTCTGGCTCAACCGCCCCGATCGTCTCAACGCCTTCATGGTGCAGATGGGCGAGGAGCTCCGAGCGGCATTCGACGAGACCGACGCCGACGACTCCGTGCGCGCCGTGGTGCTCACCGGTACCGGTCGGGCGTTCTGCGCCGGCGCCGACCTGGAGGAAGGCGGGTCCACCTTCGACGCATCCTCGGAGGTCGCCGGCGACGAGGTCCCGGCGGACGAGGGCGGCAAACTGACGATGCGCATGTTCGCCTCGCTGAAGCCGATCGTCGCCGCGATCAACGGCCCGTCGGCCGGTGTCGGCGTCACCATGACCCTGCCCGCCGACGTCCGGATCGCTTCCGAAGATGCCAAATTCGGCTTCGTCTTCGCCGCCCGCGGCCTCGTTCCGGAGGCGGCGTCGAGCTGGTTCCTCCCGCGACTCGTCGGCCTGCCGACCGCTCTGCAGTGGACGATCGGCGCCAAGATGGTGCAGGTCGACGAGGCGCACGAGCGCGGACTGATCCAGCAGGTCGTGCCGAAGGACAAGGTCCTCGAGACCGCGATCGCCGTGGCGCGCGAGATGACCGCGGGCAGCGCCCCCGTCTCGGCCGCACTGACCCGCCAGCTGTTGTGGCGGATGGCCGGGGCGCCCAGCCCGCTCGACGCCCATCACGCCGATTCGAAGGCGATCTTCTATCGTGGCCAGTCCGGCGACGTCTACGAGGGCGTCATGTCGTTCCTGGAGAAGCGGTCGGCGACATACCCGAACACGGTGTCGGAGGACCTCCCCGACATCTTCTGAGATCGGCCCGGCAGGCCGCGAACACACTGTGTTCAGCACGTGAACATCGGCGAACACACGGCTTGAACGGTGGCAGGCTCCGCTGACCGCGGTTATCGTGGCGGACAGCAGACCAGAAGAGAACTGAAAGGAGGTGGCGCAGATGTCGATCGGTATGGCGGTGTTCGTTCGCGAGTGGCGGATGACCGACCTCGGCTGCCGGTACGGGCTACCAGCCCGAACCCGGTCCGGACCAATCACATCCAGCGTCACCAGTTCCTGAGGTCGTGAACCTCGATGGTCGGCGCGCTCACTCGCCCACGCATCGAGGAGTATCCATGACCATCTTCGTCACGAATGCGGGATTACAGATCCTCGCGCGCGTCACCTGGCGGCGCGCTGCCGTCCTGCTGACCACCGAGGTCGCGCGCAACGTCGAGGGCACCCCCCTGGTGCGCGTGGTCCATTCGCCGACGGTGTCACTGCCCATCCACAAGGTGGTGGCCATCAAGCGGGACGCCTACCGTCCGTACGCAGGCAAGACGATGGATTCCTACGCCTCCAACGCGACGATCCTCCGTCGTGACCAGTGGATCTGCGCCTACTGTGACGGTCCCGCCGACACGGTGGACCACATCCTGCCGGTATCCCAGGGAGGGCCCAGCACTTTCGGCAACCAGGTCGCGGCGTGCAAGTCCTGTAACGGTTTCAAGGCCGACCGGACTCCCCGGAAGGCGGGAATGGCGTTGCGGCACGCCCCCTTCGTCTACGACCCGTGGGCGGCGGACCAGAAAGAGGTCTGGGAGATGTTCACGTTGCATCCCAAGACCGACTGACGGCCCAGAGGGGTTCAGTCCAGAAGGTTCAGGTGGGCAGGGGTTCGGCGCCGCGTTCCTTCAGGAGCATCGACATCTGACCGATTTCGTTGCCCTGGTCGCCGAGCATGTTCAGGGCGAGTTGCTTTGTCGCCGGTGCGGAACGGTCGTCGTTGTACGCCGCCTGAGCCATCTCGAGACCGCCGCGGTGGTGCCGGATCATCAACTGCAGGAACAGTTTCTCGGCCTCATCGCCACGCAGTGTGGCGAGTCGGCCGAGTTCGTCGGTGCTCGCCATGCCCGGCATGGGTGGGGTGTCGGGCGTCGCCGCCGACGGCTGGCCGTGTGAATGCGAATCGTCGTGGGGCATCCATGACATCGGCGAGTCCGAGGTCAGCGGCAGCCCGAAGAACTGCAGCCAACCGCGCATCGTGGCGCTCTCCGCGGACTGGGCGACGACGAGCTGGTCGGCCAGTCCGCGGATCGTCGGGTCCACATCGGGGGCGGCGAGAATCGTCCGGGCCATCAGCAGTGCCTGATCGTGGTGCGCCGACATGTCCTGTGCGAAGCCGATGTCGGCAGCACTCATCGTCGTCACGTCGTCCTGCGAACCAGGTGACCACACCGAACCCACGACGATTCCGATCGCCACGAGCAGTATCGCCAGCGAGGTCAGTCCGGCGATCTGCGGCCACGCGGGTCGCTGTCTGCCGGTGCGCCTGTCGGTGTGCCGTTCGGTCATCCGAGGAACGAATCCTGATCCGGCGGCGGGGTGTAGACCCGGCTGCTCAACTCGAGCGCGTAGAAACCGCCGTCGGAGCAGGTGGTGAAGATCCTGTTGCCGCGGAACTCCGGCGGGGAGAAGCACCAGTCGGTGGCCATGTCACCACCCACGACCATGCCGATCCGCGGACCGATCATCTCGTTCAGCTTGGCTCGCCCGTTCGCGAGAGACATTCCGAGGCTGAGGAATTCGATCCCCGGGGCGCCGATGATCGAGCCCAGCACGTGCGGCGAGTTGGGCCGGCCGAGCGCGGTGGCGCCCTTCTGTGCCGGCGGGTTGTAGTAGGCGATCTCCTTGATCGCGGAAAGGTCGCGGATGTCGAACACACGGATGCCGGATGACTCCCACGCACAGGCCAATGCCGTCGGATCCTTCGGACGGTCGACCGCGCAGTAGTGCGGGTTGCTGCCGAACAACGAACCGCCCATGGACGACCGGAACTGGGTGTCCTGATGCTCGGGCAGGTTGATCTCGAGCTTGAGTTGTGCGGCGTACCGCGGTGTGTTGACCCGGGAGACGTCGAAGATCTTCACGCCGCCCGAACCGCCCTCATCGGCGGTGATGACGTGCGGTGTACCCCGATAGGTGACCGGGATCGAGTGCTGGTTGAGCTGGCCGTCGGGCCACAGATACGCGGCCACATGCGGGACCTGCGGGTAGGGTGCACGCCGTTGGACGGCGCTGATGTCGAGGACCGTGACACCCGCCATGTTCGACAGGTACATGCGGTTGCCGTCGGGCGTGATGCCGAAACCATGCCCCAGGAAGCTGTGCAGACCCTGCCAGATCACCCGCGGATTGCGCGGGTCGGAGACGTCGATTGCACTCAGGTGCCCCGGAGCGACCCCCGACGCCCAGTACGTCCGGCCGTCGGGCGACCAGCCACCCTCGTGCGAGGTGAACGGGATGGGGTAGGCGATGCCGCCGCCGCGGGCGTTGAGCAGCTTGGGACGGGTGCAGTCGGAGATGTCGTAGACCGCGAAGAAGCCGGCACCCCACAGAAGCGGAACCCCGGTCGCGGCGAGCAACTTGCGCTTCTTGTTGACCTTCAGGGTCTCCCAGGTGCCACCGCGCATCGCGGTGTCGGTGAGCGAGCCCACCACTCGCGGCTTCCGGGGATCGGAGGCATCGATGACCTGGACGCCCGGCTGAGGCATGAAGTTGTTGCCGGGGAACAGGCTTCCGGTGTAGCTGCAGTGCTCGAACGACGCCGACACGATGCCGCCGCCCGCGGCGGTCACGTTGCCGAGTTTCGTCAGGTTGCAGTGGTAGCCACGCATGCTGCGACCGGACAACCGGTCCTCGGCGCTGACGTCGCCCTGCAGGCCGGGCTCCGGTCGTGAGCCCGGACCGCAATCGGCCTTCGGTACCGAGCTTTCGGAGATGTCCGGGAACCAGTGGTTCGCGGCGGTCGCCGGTGCGGACACCAGCATCGTCGACACGAGCAGCGCCCCGGCGACGAGGCAGGCGACCGCGTGCAGTCGCCGCCGCATCGTGTGAATACCCCATCGATCTGGCGTCATCGCCCCTCCGATCGTGACCTGAGTCACGCTAACCCGGTGAGGTGAGACGACGGGGCACATTCGTCGAAAGACGCACGTCGGCCGACCGAACGACTCCGGGACAGCCGGGGAACATTCCCGACCCGCTCCCGCTCCAAGTACACGAACGCAGCAGACAGCCCGCACCGGCGGGCACGACGAAAGGAACACCATGAGCACCCAGATCCCCGCAGACGGAATCGTGGTCGACACCGACGATGACGGCTACGCCGAGTCGATCGCCTACGACACCAACGACGACTGCGTGATCGACCTGATCGAGGCCGACAGCGACGGTGACGGCTGCACCGACATCGCGGTCGCCGACACCGACTGCGACGGCATCTTCGACACCGCGGTCGACGATCAGGGCAACGTCGAGGTCGGCGACTTCGGCAGCATCGACGGAAGCGACGCCGTCTGAACCAGGCTCAGTCGATGGCGGGTTCGGGCCCCACCCGCGATCGGCTCCTCCGGTCGGCGACGAAGGCGAGGAATGCGGCGGCCAGGCATGCGGCCGCGCCGACACCCAACCCCACCCGCGGATTGGTGGCCTCGATGATCGCGCCGATGAGCGGACCGCCGATCGGCGTCGACCCCATGAAAGCCACTGACCACAGCGCCATGACCCGTCCTCGCATCCGGGGTTCGGAGTTGAGCTGGAGAGTGGCGTTGCCGGTCGACATGAACGTCACGCTGAGCCAGCCCACCAGGAACAGTGCGCAGATGGCGGTGATCAGGTCCGGTGCCAGCGCCGCCGCGGCGATCGTGATGCCGAATCCGAACGCGGCCAGCGTGAGCGGCCGCAGTCCGATGGTGCCGCGCGCCGCGACGACGAGCCCCCCGACGACCGCGCCGACCCCCATGGCCGACGTCATGAAACCGAGAGCCTGTGGCCCACCGTCGAAGACGAAGTCGGCGGCAGCCGTCAGGGTGACCGGGAAGTTGTATGCCAGGGTGCCGACCAGGGCCATGGTGGCGAGGGGAATCCACAGTGACGGGATGCCGCGGACGTAGCGGATGCCCTCGCGCAGCTGTCCTTTCGCGCGGGGGACGGGGGGCTCCTGGGTGATCTTCGTGCCGTCGAGCGCGATGAGCGAGACGACCACTGCCAGGAAACTGACCGCGTTGATCGCGAAACACCAACCCGCACCGACGAGTGTGAGGATGACGCCGGCGACGGCCGGACCGACCGCGCGAGCGGCGTTGACCATCACCGAGTTCAACGTGACCGCGTTGCGGATCAGCGATTTCCCGACGATCTGATGAATGAATGCCTGTCGCGCGGGCTGTTCGAAGGCGTGTCCGAGGCCGAGCAGCACCGCGAGGATCGCCACATGCCACACCGCCACCACCCCGGCGAGAGTGAGTGCGGCGAGCACCGCCGCCAGCAGGCCCATCATCGCCTGGAGGACCGTCAGCAATCGCCGACGGTCGACGCGGTCGGCGATGACACCGGCATAGGGTCCGATCAGGAGAACCGGCAGAGCCTGCAGCGCGACGATCAGGCCGAGGACCGACGCCGATCCACTCAACGTCAGCACCAGCCAGGCCTGGGCGGTTGCCTGCATCCAGGAGCCGGTCATCGACACGGACATGCCGGCGAAGAAGATCCGGTAGTTGGGGACGTGCAGAGAGGCGAAGACGCTGTCGCGCGGGGTCATCGACATCCATGCTAGGCGCGGGGCATCACCCCGGCCCGAGCCCCACCCGCGCCGAGTGCTCGCGGAGAACGTCGTCGATGACGTCCATCAGGGCCAGCGGTTGTTCGAGGGGGATGTGATGACCGGCGCCGGGGAACTCGACCACGCGCGCCGGTTCATCGAGCTCGGAGGTGACGATGTCGATCATCGCCGCCGTCACGACACCGTGCTCGCCGTGGACGACGCTGAGTCGGCAGGCGCTCGGCGGCCGCGGCGGGAGATCCGTCAGATCGTCGGCGAACCCGCGGTCGAACTTCCACCGCCACCCGTCGTCGTCGCGGACGACGGACTGCCGGGCGACATGGTCCTTGGCGTAGTCGAGGCTCGCGTGGTCGGGCACGAGGCGGAACCGTTCGAGCGCTGCGTCGAGCGAGGGATAGTGCTTGCTGCGTCGAGGGATGCCTCCCTCGGGCTGGTCGCGCTGGATCTCGTCCAGCATCTCGGCGTCGAGAACGCGCGAGTCGACGAGCACGAGGTCGGTGATCAGGTCGGGGTGGGCGATCGACGTCCGGATGCCGACGAGGCCGCCGAGGCTGTGTCCCACGAGGACCGCGTGGTCGCCCGCCTCTGCGGCCTCGGCGACGGCGGTGACCTCGTCGGCCCAGGTGTCCAGGGTGTAGGAGTCGCGCCAGTCGCTGTCGCCGTGGCCGGACAGATCGAGGGCGACGACGCGACGTTCTCCCGCATACCGCGGCGCGATGTGGTCCCACCAGCCGGCGTGAGCCGCACCGCCGTGGACCAGGAGGAGACCGGGCGAGCCGGGTTCACCCCAACAGCGGTAGGTGATGCGCGCACCATGGACGGTGACCGACGAGTGCTCGGGTTTCGTCGCGACGGCCGTGCGGAACCACTCCGGGGCCTCGGAGGTGACGTTCGTGCTCATCGACACAGCCTCTCACGCATACGGTGAGATGAATGCACACATTCAGACACCTGCGATAGTGTCGCCGATGTCGAACGAAGTGCGAGAGACAAGGACGGACTGGCGATGGCACAAACGGTGATCGTGTCGGGCGGCACGGGCGGACTCGGTTCCGCGGTCACGACGAAGCTGCTCGACGACGGTTGGCGAGTGGTGGTGCCGTGGGTCGCCGAAGAGGAATTGTCGCGGCTTCCCGAGTCCGATCGGCTCGTCACCCTCCGTGCCGATCTGTTCGACGAGTCGTCGGTGGCAGAGGTCGTCGCGACCGCGGCGGGGGAGTCCTCGGCGCCGGTGACCGCGGTGGTCAACCTGGTCGGCGGGTTCGCGATGGGGGAGCGCGTGGACGCGACGCCGGTCGAGGAGTTCGAGCGGCTGCTCCGCCTCAATCTGCGGCCGCTGTATCTGCTGTCCGCGGCGGCGATCCCGAAGCTGATCGAGGCGGGTGGCGGATCGATCGTAGGAGTGTCGGCGAAGGCCGCGTTCGCGCCGTTCTCCGGTGCTGCGGGTTACATCACCTCCAAGGCCGCCGTCTGGGCGTTCATCAGTGCCCTCGCCGCCGAGTACAAGGACGACGCCATCCGGGCCAACGCGATCCTGCCGTCGGTGATCGACACCCCGGGTAACCGGGATAGCCAGCCGGACTCCTCGCGTAAGGGTTGGGTGTCGCCGCAGACGATCGCCGAGACCGTCGCCTTCCTGGTGTCCGACGCGTCCGCCGCGGTGACGGGCGCGCAGGTTCCGGTGCCCGGCGTCGGCTGACAGCCGGATCATCCCTCACGCCGGTAGGCGATTCGACCGCGGATCATCGTGCAGTGTAATGCCTCCCGGCCGGTCCGCAGTGCTGACTCAAGCGTGTCGTCGAGCAGGACGAGGTCGGCCGGTTCGCCGGTGCGGACCGTTCGCGGCGCTGCGCCCAAGGCGCTCAGCGGCGTCAGGTAACGATCCAACGCTGTCACGCGGTCGAGCTTCTCGTCGGCACCGACCGTGCGGCCGTCCGTGGCGAGACGGTCTGCGGCCGCGGCGATCACTTCCCACGGGTCGACGGGGCCATACGGTGCGTCACTCGACATCGCAAGCGGCACACCGCGTTCGAGGAGGGATGCGCACCGGTAGAGGTCGGGGACGTCCGAGGCGTCGAGGCGATCCAGATAGTCGTCACCGCGTACCGCGATGAATCCCGGTTGGGTGACGACGGCGATCTGCGTGTGGCTCAACTCGTCGACGGTCTCGGCAGCGATGATCGCACCGTGTTCGATCCGATCGTCCGGCCGACGGCCGACCTCGTCGAAGGCGGCGAGGAGCAGCAGGAGGGCTTCCCGGGTCACGCAGTGCGCGGCGACCCCGCGTCCCCGCGAATGCGCGGCGCGGATCCGCTCGCACAGGCTGGGGAAGTCGGGGAGGTCGGAATCGGCCAGCACGATCTTGAACGGGCCGACGGTCACCGTCGGCGGGAGGTCGGGGGTCGCATCGAGTGGGACTCCCAATAGGTGAAGTCGTTGTGGCACAGCCCCGTTCACATGTGACGAGACGAGTGCGTCGAGGGACTCCGTCGACAGTTCCGGCGTGGCGTCGGTGACGCCGGTGATGCCGAGTCGGGCCAGTTCGGAACCGACCTGCGACAGGTCGGGTGGACGGGAGTGGCCCATCCGCTCACGAAGCCAGTCGTCGGCGCGCCACACGCGTCCGGTCGGTGCGCCGGAGTCGTCCCGTTCGACACCGGGATGTTCGGCGGTCCGCAACCCGACGGCCTCGGCCGCGGCGGTGTTGAGGAACCACACCGCGCCGCTGCGGTGCTGGATGCGGACCGGTCGGCGGGAGTGGAGGCGATCGAGGGTGGTGCAATCGAGCAGCCCGGCAACGGTTTCCACGTATCCGACGCCTCGGACCCAGCCGGCGGGGTCGAGATCGGGGGCGCGGTCCAAGGTGGCGGCGAGATCGTCGGAGCTCGTCACCAGCGGCGGACCGCACTGCACCGACGCCGAGGCCGCCGCGAGCGCATGGAGGTGGATGTGATGGTCGTGAAGGCCGGGGATGAGCGCTCCGCCGTCGCCGTCGATGATCTCGAATCCTCTGATCGCGTCGCCTGCGAGATCCACGCCGACCGCTGTGATCACACCGTGGTCGACGGCGACGTCGCGGACTCCCGCGGGGAGGGTCACACGGCGGAACAGCGTCGCGCTCATCGGGTGATCCCCAGTTCGGCGAGCACCGAGTTCGTGTCCCGCCCCGACGGTGCGGCGTCGGCGGAACCGGCCCGTGCCCGGGGCGGATCGAGTGGGACTGTGCCGGAATCGGTGTCGACCACCCACTGATCGCCGTCGCGGTACGCGGGTGGCGGCGGTGGTCCGCCGAGGGTCGAGGCGACCGTGGCGCGCATCGACAGGTCCCACAGTGCGCCGCGACCGGGACCGGGTTCACACATCGCGAGCGCGGCTGCGGTCAGCCCGGACAGCGGGTCGGCGATCGCGTCGCCCACGAACATCAGGCCCGCGTCGTCTCCGGTGACCAGTCCCGCCGACGCGGCGACGTCGTCGCCGAAGCCGATGCGGTCGGAGTCGCGCCCGGCGGCGGTGATGGAGATCCAGGTGGTTCCGGAGGCGACGAAATCCTCGGCGCGCAGGCCGAATCCGCGCAAAGCCCGTGGTCGGGACGCTTCGATCACGATGTCGGCGGCCGCGACAAGTCGTTTCAGCGCGGTCCGTTCGGTCTGGACCGTCGGGTCGAGGACGACCGACTCGTGCCCTGCGTGGAGCAGTCGGTAGAAGTCGGGGTCTCCGCGCCGAGCACCGTCCGGACGTTGCGGTGTCTCGATCTTCACCACTCGCGCCCCGGCGAGACCCAGCAGGTGTGCGCACAGCGGGCCGGCCCACAGGGCACTGAAGTCGACGACGAGCAGGCCGTCGACCGAACGCGGAATGCCATTCGGGCGCAACGCGTCACGTGCCTGACCGGCGATCTCGTCGCCGTGAGCGACACCGCCGCCGGCGATCCCCAACAAGGTGGCGCGTGTGTCGAAATCCGCTCGGGTGTGCTGGGACGTCCACTCGGCGACCGCCGGCCAGACGCTGTCCTCCGTCACCTCGCGTTCGATCAGCGCACCCAGCAGTAGTGGGTCGTCGGGGCGGGCGGAACTCACCGCGACCCAGCCGTCGTCGGCGGGCAGGAGGCGCCCTGATCCGCCGGGGGTGAGGTCGCCCTGCCGAGAATGCCCGGTCAGTGCGGCGCGCTCGGCGAGCAGGGCAGCGCCGTCGATGTCGGCCGCGCCGTTGCTCGCCTCCTGAATCCAGTCGCCGAGTTCCCGCGCGAGAGTCGCTGCCCGCCCGGGTGGGATGAGAGGTGGGCCGTCGGATCGGCCGGTGAGATGCGGGATCCCGCTGGCGGCCCAGTCGCGCACCGGATCATGGGACGCATGGCTGGACACGGGCGAAATGCTACCGTCCGCACGTAAAGCTCAGGAGGTTCACCGCCATGCAGACCCGTCGTATCTCGATCGCCGACCTGGCCGCAGCACCGGTCATCGGAGGTGGGGACCTGCTCGGGGACGGTGCCGCCGTCGCGTCGCCGGTCGCGCTGGTGGACCTCGACACCGTGGACGGCGTGGCCGACGACGACCTGGTCCGGGCGGCCGACCGCGCCTCGGCATCGGACGTCATCCTGGTGGGGACGTCCACCAGGATGATCGATGACGAACTGTTCCCTCTGCTGGATGGCCTCGATCTCACGTATGGCCCACCCGGCACCGACCATCGCGCGGTGATCGGCGTCGACGACGTCGAGGCGGCAATCCGGAACTTCACCGACCCGGTCTCACGCTGCCCGCAGGCCTCGCTCGTCGCCGCGCAGGTGGTGCGCGCAGCCGAGCCGCTCGATCCCGTCCCCGCCATCGATGTCGAATCCCTGGGCTACTCGACACTGCAGGGTGGCGACGAATTCGGCCGGTGGCTGCAGGAGCGTCGCGCCAAGGGGCGCCCGCTTCCGCCGCCCGCCGTCGACGCGGTGCTGCTCGACCGCGACGGTGACACCCTGCGCATCACCCTCAACCGGCCCGAACGCCGCAACGCCTACGGCACCGCGCTTCGCGACGCACTCGTCGAGGCGCTGCGTCTCGCGGTACTCGACGACTCGATCGGCCACGTCCTCGTCGACGGCGCGGGCAGCTCGTTCTGTGCGGGTGGCGACCTCGACGAGTTCGGACACATGCCCGACGCGGCGACGGCCCACCTGATCCGCACCCGCGGGGGAGCGGGTCGACTGGTGGCCGCCCTCGCCGACCGCGTCGAGGTCCGCCTGCACGGTCACTGTGTGGGCGCCGGCATCGAGATCCCCGCCTTCGCAGGCCGCGTCGTCGCCGCCCCGGACACCCGTATCCGTCTGCCCGAGGTGTCGATGGGCCTCATCCCGGGAGCCGGCGGCACCGTCAGCGTGCCCCGGCGCATCGGACGGTGGCGCGCCCTGCACCTGTTCGTGACCGGCGCCGAGATCGACGCCGTGCAGGCTCTGGCATGGGGGTTGGTCGACGAGATCGGTTCCTGAGCTCCGCAAACCCACCCCTTTTCGCCATTTCCCCCCCCTTTCGCGCGGGTGGTGGAAATGGCGAAAAAGGGTGGATTTGCGGCTGAGTTCGTCCGACCTGCGTCAGGTCACCACGGCGACACTTGTCTAACTCAGTTCGTTCATTTTCCCCATTGGGCGGCCCCTTTCTGATTACGATCACTCGTGAGCTGCGGCCGACGCCGCCCGATTCCGCGTGAGCGCGTTCGCAGCGATCGTCGAATCGGTGAGGGGTCAGCGACAATGTCCGACGCAGTTCTCGTGGAGCGCCGGGGGCGCATCCTCGTCATCACGATCAACCGGCCGCAGGCGCGCAACGCGATCAATCACGAGGTGAGTCAGTCGCTCGCCGACGCGATGGACGAGCTCGACAATAGTCCGGAGCTGTCGGTCGCCATCCTGACCGGTGCTGGTGGGAACTTCTGCGCCGGAATGGATCTGAAGGCGTTCGCCGCCGGTGAGTCGGTGGCCATCGAAGGGCGCGGGCTGGGCTTCACGCAGAAGCCGCCGACCAAGCCGGTCATCGCGGCCGTCGAGGGGTTCGCGCTCGCCGGCGGAACCGAACTGGTCCTCGCCACCGACCTCGTCGTCGCGTCGAAGTCGGCGAAGTTCGGCATCCCCGAGGTCAAGCGCGGACTTGTCGCCGGTGCCGGCGGACTCCTGCGCCTGCCCAGGAAGATCCCGTACCAGAAGGCCCTCGAGCTGGCGCTCACCGGCGACAACTTCACCGCCGAGCAGGCTGCGGACTGGGGCTTCGTCAATGTCCTCACCGACGAGGGTGGTGCGCTGGACGGTGCTCTCGCCCTTGCCGAGCGCATCACCGAGAACGGCCCGCTGGCCGTCGCCATCACCAAGCGGATCATCGCCGAGTCGGAATCGTGGAGCGACGACGAGAAGTGGGACCGTCAGGGCGAATTGCTGGCGCCGGTCTTCACCTCGAAGGACGCGATCGAGGGTGCCCGCGCGTTCGCGGAGAAGCGCAAGCCCGAATGGACCGGCGCCTGAGCGTCGTCCGCAGTCAACTGCCCGCTGTCAATCTGACCATGAGATCGATTTGAGGAGAACAGATGTCGTTTGAGGGTGAAGTCGTACTGGTGACGGGCGGTGCCGGTGGACTCGGCGCGGCGACGGTGCGGCGTCTGCATGCCGCCGGTGCGTCGGTCGTGATCGCCGACCTGGCCGACCGGCCGGCGAAGGAACTCGCGGAAGAACTGGGCGAGCGGGCGGTCTACGCGCGCACCGACGTGCTCGACGACGATTCGGTGGACGCCGCGCTCGATCAGGCGAGCGAACTCGGCGTCCTGCGTTATGCGGTCATCGCGCACGGCGGTTTCGGTGTGGCACAGCGGATCGTCAATCGCGACGGTTCGCCCGCAGAGATGAAGGGGTTCGTCAAGACCCTCAACCTGTATCTCACCGGAACCTACAACGTCCTGCGTCTCACCGCGGCGAAGCTCGCCGCCGGCGAGCCCAAGGAGTCCGGTGAGCGCGGTGCGATCGTGATGACCAGTTCGATCGCCGGTTACGAGGGTCAGATCGGGCAGACCGCCTACGCCGCCGCCAAGGCCGGCGTCATGGGTCTCACCCTGTCGGGCGCGCGCGATCTCGGCTCGGTTGCGGTGCGCCTGAACACCATCGCTCCCGGCACGATGCGCACGCCGATCATGGAGTCGATGGGGGAGGAGGCGCTCACCAAGTTCGCCGCGGGTGTGCCCTACCCCAAGCGACTCGGTCTCCCCGACGAATTCGCGGCGCTGGCGCAGCATCTGCTGGAGAACGGCTACATCAACGGGGAGATCGTGCGCCTCGACGGAGCGCAGCGGTTCCAGCCGCGCTGATCACAAACGCCTAACGACGACCGTCTCCGCTTGGGACGTCCCGCCGATCTCGGCTACCTTTGTTACGTCTGAGAACATTGTTAACAAAAGGGGCTACTGGTGCGTTCCTCGTGGAAGAGGCGACTGAGTGTCGTCGCGTGTGCCGTCGCGGTGGCGGCGACCGGATGGGCACCGGCGGCGCTTGCCGCACCGGCGCCCGACCCGAATCGCGCCCGGATCGACACCGTCATCCACGATTCGGCCAACCAGACGACGCTGATCGTCTACTCGGCTGCGATGCGCCGACTGGTCCCGGTGAATGTTCTGCGCCCCAACAACCAGACCAAGCCGCGTCCGACGCTCTACCTCCTCAACGGGGCCGGTGGCGGCGAGGACTCGGCGACCTGGGCGGCGAAGACGCAGTACGCGAAGTTCTTCCGCGACAAGCAGGTCAACGTGGTGACGCCCATCGGCGGTGCGTTCTCGTACTACACGGACTGGCAGCGTGACGACCCGGTCCTCGGCCGCAACAAATGGACGACGTTCCTGACCCGAGAACTTCCCCCGTTGGTGGACAAGGAATTCAACACCACGAGGAAGAACGCGATCGCCGGCATCTCGATGGCCGGTACATCGGTGCTGAACCTCGCCATCGCCGCACCCAGGCTCTACAAGTCGGTCGCCGCCTACAGCGGTTGCGCCCGCACCAGTGACCCGCTGGGGCAGACGTACATTCGGATGGTCGTCGCCGACCGCGGCATGGGCAACGTCGACAACATGTGGGGCCCGATCGGTTCGGCGGGCTGGCGCAAGAACGACCCGTACA
The DNA here is from genome assembly GCF_024733855.1 of Gordonia sp. GONU. Lineage (NCBI taxonomy): Bacteria > Bacillati > Actinomycetota > Actinomycetes > Mycobacteriales > Gordoniaceae > Gordonia > Gordonia sp. GONU. The sequence continues at coordinate 13,966 of NZ_JANRHB010000027.1, read as the reverse complement.
TCAATGCCGCGAAGTTGCGCGGAACCAAGGTCTACATGACCAGTGGCACCGGACTTCCCGGGTGGTACGACCGTCTCGAGGCCCCGCTGGTCGCCGGGGATCCCTTCACGCTTGCCAGCCAGGTGGTCGTCGGTGGGGTCATCGAAGCCGCGGTCAACGAGTGCACCAAGCAGATGGCGCAGCGCATGCGCGCGCTGAAGGTCCCGCACAAGGTTCTGTTCCGTCCCGACGGCACGCATTCCTGGGGTTACTGGGAGCGCGACCTCAAGACCACCTGGCCGATGATCGCCAACGACCTGAAGTGAGCGAACCCGATCGACTGTGGGCCGACGACCTCGAGGCCGGACAGGTCTTCCGGTTCGGCACGCACCACGTGACCGAAGAAGAACTGCTCGACTTCGCGCGGACCTGGGACCCACAGGACTTCCACACGGACAAGAACGCGGCCGAGGCCGGCGCCTACGGCGGGCTCATCGCGAGCGGACTGCACACGATGTCGATCTACCAGAAGCTCGCCGTCACCTCGGTCCTGTATCGCTGGAAGGTCATCGCGGGCAAGCGTCTTGCCGATGTCGTCTTCCTGCGGCCGGTGCGTCCCGGCGACACGTTGACGGGCTCGCTGACCATCGACGCCGTCGAATTCGACGACCGCGACCGGGCGCTCGTCACGTCCACCTCGGAACTCGTCAACGTGGCCGGCAAGCCGGTGATGCGGACCGTCGTCGAGGCATATGTGCACGCCCGGCCGAAAGCCGCACCCTGAGAGGTCCGTGCCGGGCTCAGCTCAGCTGGCGCGGTCCTTGAGCAGCAGCCGGACGGTCAGTTCGAGACGATTGGTGACGTCGGTGGCCGACGCGCGTCGGGTCAGCCACTGCACGAGGTTCGACATCCACACATCGGAGAGCACGCGGGCGATCGCGAGATCCTCTTCGGTCGGCTCGCCTTCGTCGACGATGGCGCCGGCGAGGAGCCGGTCGATGATGCCGGCGACCTGATCGACCTCGGCGGTCGCCGACGCGTCGGCGAACATGAAGGCCCGGGTCATCGCCTCGGTGAGCAGCGGGTCGCGCTGCATCGCGAACGTGATCATGTCCAGGACGTGGCGCAGACGGTCGATTGCGGTGTCGCCCCGCAATTGTGAGCGGTCGACCTTCGACTCGACGCGCTCGAATTCACGCGCCAGCGCGGTCACCAGCAGGTGGACCTTGGAAGGGAAGTAGCGGTAGAGCGTGCCGACCGCGACGTCGGCCTTGTCGGCGACGGTGCGCATCTGGACGGCGTCGTAGCCGCCCTTGGAGGCGAGGGCGAGAGTCGCGTCGAGGATGCGGCGACGACGTTCGCGCTGCGCGGTGGAACCGGCTTCGGGCGACGCGGCTGGGGTCGAGGTTCCGGTTGGGGTCTCGACCGCGGCATTGCCTGGTGCAGAGCGGGCCATGTGCTTTCGAACATCCTTCACGTGATCGGCGATCGGGTAGGCGAGGAACACGGGTGGCTACCCGATCACCTCCACCCATGGCATATTAGAACAGGTTCTAATTATTCCTCACAACTCGACATACAGAGGATCACTCGTGACAATCGCCACGTCTTCCGAGCAAATCGCGGTATGCCACAGCATCGAGTCCTGGGCGCGCGCCGTGAAGGTGACCGGACTCGTCCGCTCCGACATCGACAAACCGCGCGATCAGTGGAATCAGCTGTTCGGCCGGCTCGCGGAGTTCGGGGTGTTCGCGGCCGCGGTGCCGGAGGCGGCCGGTGGGCTCGGAGCGGGCTTCGTCGACGTGGCGGCCATGGTCGAACAGTGTGGCATCGAGCTGGTCCCCGGGCCCATCGCGCCGACGGTGACCGCCGCGATCGCGCTCTCCACCAGCTCCGATGCGCGGGCGCAGGACCTGCTCGACCGTGTACTCGAAGGTGCGGTCCCCGTGGTGACGCCGATCGTGAGTCACACCGGTGGGGCCGGCGCCCCGCTGTCCGACACGCTCGACCTCGGACTCGTCGGGGGCTACGCCGAAGGGGTTGCGGTCCTGGCGGCGCTCGACGTCCCGGGGCGGAACGGCCGCTGGTGGGTCATCCCGCCGGCAGTCGGCAACGCCGACATCGCGCCGGAGGCACCGCTCGACGGCACCACCTCGGTGGCCCGCGTGCAACTGTCCGGAGTCACGGCGGACGACCTCGTCGAACTGCCCGACGCGCCGCTCGTCGAGGGACTGCTCTCGGCGACGCTCGCGGCGTATCAGAGCGGGGTCACCCGCTGGGCTCTCGACACCGCCGTCGACTACGCCAAGGTCCGTACGCAGTTCGGTGTGCCGATCGGCTCCTTCCAGGCGATCAAACACATCTGCGCCGAGATGCTCTGCCGCAGCGAAGAGGTCACGGCGGTCGCCTGGGACGTGGCCGGTGCGGTCGACGATGTGCTCACCGCGTCCGACGGTGACACCGACTCCGCGCGCGAGCAACTCGAGATCAGCCGGCTCGCGGCCGACGTCGTCGTGGCGGAAGCCCCGGCGGCCACGGCCAAGGACTGCATCCAGGTGCTCGGCGGCATCGGGTTCACCTTCGAACACGACGCGCATCTCTACCTCCGGTCCGCGCTCGCGGCCCAGGCCGCTCTGGACAGCGCGCGTCACGCCGCCACGACACTCGCCGACCGGGGTCTCGCGGGGGCGCGCCGACGATTCGCGCTCGACCTCTCGCAGGTCGAGGACCAGCGCGACGAGGTCCGCGCCACCGTCGCCCGCATCGCGGAGGTCGACGCCGACGACCAGCGGCGCGTTCTCGCCGAGACCGGCTATCTGACCCCGCACTGGCCGAAGCCGTACGGTCTCGGCGCCGACGCCGCGCTGCAGCTGCTCATCGACACCGAACTCGACGCGGCCGGCGTCGTCCGGCCCGATCTCGTCATCGGTGCCTGGGCGATCCCGACGATCCTGTCCCACGGCACCGACGCGCAGCGTGAACGCTTCGTCGCCCCGACCCTCGCCGGCGAGATCGTCTGGTGCCAGCTGTTCAGCGAGCCGGAGGCGGGTTCGGATCTCGCGGCGTTGCGCACGAAGGCGGAGCGCGTCGACGGCGGCTGGAAACTGTCCGGCCAGAAGATCTGGACCTCACAGGCGCACAACGCGCAGTGGGCGATCTGCCTGGCCCGCACCGACGCCGAGGCGCCGAAGAACAAGGGCATCACCTACTTCCTCGTCGACATGTCCTCGCCGGGTATCGACATCCGGCCGCTTCGCGAGCTGACCGGTCGCGCCAACTTCAACGAGGTCTTCCTCGACGAGGTCGTCGTGCCCGACGACTGTGTGGTCGGCGAGGTGGACAACGGCTGGCGGCTGGCGCGCACCACCCTCGCGAACGAACGCGTGGCGATGGGCGGGTCGGGTCTCGGCAAGGAGATGGAGTCACTGCTGCGGCAGGTGCAGGGCATGAGGCGTGAGCTGACCGACGCCGAACGTGCGGCCCTCGGCGGTCAGTTCGCCGATGCCCATGTCGGCCGGGTCCTCGACGCCCGGGCCGCGACGCAGCAGCTCGCCGGACTCGACCCGGGCGCGCTGTCCAGCGTCCGCAAGCTCATCGGCGTCCAGCACCGACAGTCGGTGCCCGATCTCGCGCTACGACTCCTCGGCGTACAGGGCCTGGCGGCCACCGAGGCGTCGGACGCCGTCCTCCAGAATCGTTGCCTGTCGATCGCCGGTGGGACCACGCAGATCCTGAAGACCGCGGCTGCGGAACGCATTCTCGGTTTGCCTCGCGGCTGACCGGTCCCATCGGCCCCAAACCGCAGATAAAACGCGATCTCTACCCTCTGGTGCGGGGACTCTGATACAACTAGAACAAGTTCTAGTTCTGTAGTTCGCGCATGGTGAGGAGACACAGGGTGGACTTTGCCCTGGAAGGTACGGCGGTTGCGGTCCGCGACGTCGCGGAGGACGTGTTCGCACGACGACAACCCGACTGGGAGTCGACCCTCGGCAAGCGGGGTTCCGGTGAGGCGGGTACAGGCGATCAGGTCGGGGGCTTCGACGCCGAGACCTGGCGGGCGCTCGTCGACGCCGGGCTGCTCGCGTTGCCGCTGCCGGCCGACCGTGACGGTGACGAGGTCGACGAGGCGGGACTCCTCCCGCTGTTCCGACGCATGGGGCGTGCCGCCGCGGTGACGCCGGCACTGGGAACACTGACCGCAGCCCTCGTCTTCGCGAAGGCCGGGTCCCCCGAGAACGTTGCCGATGTCTGGTCGCGATGGGGCGAGTCGCTGACGGGTGGCCGGTGGGCGGCCATCGCGATCGGCGAACACGGCGACCCGCTGACACCGACTCCCCAGACCAGCGTCCGGGGTGGGCGACTGAACGGCACCAAGGTCGGGGTCCTGCACGCCGAGGGCGCCTCGGTCCTGCTCGTCACATCCGACGCCGGCGTCGTGGCCGTCTCCCCGGCCTCCGACGGTGTCACGCTCACGCGCACTCCGGCGTCGAGTGGGTGGGGCGAATACACAGTTACCTTCGACGACGTCCCGGTCGACGACGCCGACGTCATCAGCCGTGAGTTGTCGGTCCTGCGGGACCGTTACCGTCTGGCGCTCTGTGCCTACGCCGACGGTCTCGTCGCGGGCGCGACCCGGCTCACCGCCGACCACGTCTCGACTCGCGAACAGTTCGGCAAGCCGATCGCGTTGTTCCAGGCCGTCGGACAGCAACTCGCCGACGTCTACGTCATCGGACGGTCGATGGAGCTGTCGACCACCGCGGCGGCGTGGCGGTTGTCCGAAGGGCTCGACGCCGCAACCGATCTCGGTATCGCCGCCTACTGGCTGGCCGAGGAGATCCCACCGACGCTGCGGACGATGACCCACCTGCACGGCGGCATCGGTGTGGACATCACCTATCCGCTGCACCGGTACTTCTCCATCGCCAAGGACCTCGCCCGCCTGGTGGGTGGTGCCGCCGTGCGGCTCGACGAACTCGCCGACATCACCGAGGGCGCTGCCCCGGCCGACCGAGCACAGGGGTGAGCACATGTTCATCGATCTGACGCCCGAACAGCGCGCGCTACGCGAAGAACTCCGGGAGTATTTCGCCGATCTCGTCACTCCCGACGAGGCGGAGATCATGCTGACCGAGCGCCACGGACCGGCGTACCGCAAGGTCATCAAGCGCATGGGCGACGACGGCTGGCTCGGCGTGGGGTGGCCGAAGGAGTTCGGCGGCAAGGGGTTCGGTGAGATCGAACAGCAGATCTTCACCAACGAGGCCGTCCGCGCCGATGTCCCGCTGCCCTCGGTCACGCTGCAGACGGTCGGCCCGACCCTCCAGGTGCACGGCACCGAGGAGCAGAAGCGGAAGTTCTTGCCCGCGATCCTTGCCGGCGACGTGCACTTCGCCATCGGCTACACCGAACCCGAGGCCGGCACCGACCTGGCGTCGCTCACCACGAGCGCGGTCCTCGACGGCGACCACTATGTGGTCAACGGGCAGAAGATCTTCACCACGGGTGGGCACGACGCCGATTACATCTGGCTCGCGGTGCGGACCGACAAGGATGCGCCCAAGCACAAGGGCATCTCGATCCTCATCGTGGACACCAGGGATCCCGGGTTCTCCTGGACCCCGATCATCACCGCCGACGGCGCCCACCACGTGAACGCCACGTACTACCAGGACGTGAAGGTCCCGGTCTCCATGCGAGTGGGCGAGGAGGGCGACGGCTGGAAGCTGATCACCACCCAGCTCAACCACGAACGCGTCATGCTCGGCCCGGCCGGACGCATCGACGGCCTGGCGGCGCGGCTGCGTGCCTGGGCCCAGCGACCGGGACCCGACGGCACCGTCATCGCCAAGCACCCGGACGTGCGTCGGGCGCTGGCCACCATCGACGCCTACGGCCGGATCAACGAGCTGCTCAACTGGCAGGTCGCCTCCACCGGCGAGGCGATCTCCATGGCCGACGCCGCCGCGACCAAGGTGTTCTCCACCGAGCGCATCCAGACGGTGTGCCGCATGGCCAACGAGATCGTGGGGCGCTACGGCGATTTCACCGATCCGGAGACCGCGGCGTTCGTCGACTGGCTCGACGTCCAGCAGAAGCGCCACGTGGTCATCACCTTCGGCGGCGGGGTCAACGAGGTCATGCGCGACATGATCGCCACCGCCGGACTCGGACTCCCGCGAGCCAAGCGATGAGCGCACCCGAGCCGGCCGGCGACGAGGCGATCCGTGTTGCCGCCCAGCAGATCATGGACTCGGGTGCGAGCGCACCGGTACGTGGACGCGATCCCATCAACCAGCCGATGATCAACAACTGGGTCGAGGCGATGGGTGATGAGAACCCCATCTATGTCGACGATGCCGCGGCACGCGCCGCCGGACATCCGGGCGTGGTCGCACCGCCGGCCATGGCCCAGGTGTGGACGATGCGCGGACTCAACGGATCTCGCACCGCCGACGATCCGCTCGGCCGCGCGACCCAGCTCTTCGACGAGGCGGGTTTCACCTCGGTGGTCGCGACCAACTGCGACACCGTCTATCACCGCTACACCCGACCGGGCGAAGAGGTGTCGCTGTCCGCTGAACTCGTCGAGGTCGTCGGACCCAAGAACACCGCCCTCGGCGAGGGCTGGTTCTTCACCACCCGCAACGTGTGGTCCGTCGAGGAAGAAGTCGTGGCGGAGATGCGTTTCCGCATCCTGAAGTTCCGTCCGGCGGCGAAGGCCGCTGCGCCTGAGCCGGTGCCGTCGGCTCCCGATGACCTCGACCCGGCGAAGCTGCTCAAGCCGAGCGTCTCGCGCGACACGGCGTTCTTCTGGGAGGGCGTGGCCGCGCACGAACTGCGCATCCAGCGCGACGGAGACGGCATTCTGCGCCATCCACCGGTCCCGGCGACCTGGAAGCCGCGCGAGGCCGACGGTTCGGTGCCGGAGACCGACTACGTCGTCGCGTCGGGAACCGGAACCGTCTACAGCTTCGTCGTCCACCGGGCGCCGAAGGTCCCCGGCCGGCAGTTGCCGTTCGTCGTCGCTCTCGTCGAACTCGACGAGGGGGTGCGGATGCTGGGTGAACTGCGCGGCGTCGCACCGGAAGACGTCACGATCGGGATGCCGGTACGGGTGACGTTCCTGGACTTCCCCGCCCGAGACGACGCCGGAACACCGGCGTGGACGCTGTACGCGTGGGAACCGGTGAGTGAAGGGGGAGAATCGTGACCAGTGTTGCCACTCCGGTGGTGAGCGGAGGAACCACGTTGCCGCCGTTGGTCATCGACGCGACCCCGACCTTCGTCGTCGCCACGGCACTCGCGACCCGCGACTTCCAGGACGTCCATCACGACCGCGATCTGGCGCAGGCCAAGGGGTCCAAGGACATCTTCGTCAACATCCTGACCGACACCGGCCTGGTCGAACGGTTCGTCACCGACTGGGCCGGTCCCACCGCCCGAATCCGTTCGATCGCACTGAAACTGGGTGTGCCGTGGTACGCCTACGATTCGGTCACCTTCACCGGTGAGGTCACCGAGATCGCGGACGACGGCCTGCTGACGGTCGCCGTCACCGGAACCAATTCGCTCGGCAAGCACGTCATCTCGACCGTGACCCTCACCATCGGCGAGGGCTCCTCGGCGGCGAATCAACACGCGACGACGCAAGGTGAGGGGCACTGATGGGCGGGCTGTCCGGACAGGCGGCGATCGCCGGCATCGGGGCCACCGAGTTCTCCAAGGACTCCGGCCGGAGCGAGCTGCGGCTCGCGGCCGAGGCGGTGTCGGCGGCGATCGCCGACGCGGGTCTCACCCCGGCCGACGTCGACGGTCTCGTCACGTTCACCATGGACACCAACAGCGAGATCTCGGTGGCCCGTGCCGTCGGAATCCCCGAGCTGACCTACTTCTCCCGGATTCATTACGGCGGCGGCGCCGCATGCGCGACCGTCCAGCAGGCCGCGATGGCGGTGGCGACCGGAGTCGCCGACGTCGTCGTCGCCTACCGCGCATTCAACGAACGGTCGGGACTGCGGTTCGGACAGGTGAATTCGGCGGTCGCCAACCAGGAGAACTCCTCGGGCACCGAGAACGCCTTCAGTTATCCGCACGGGTTGTCGACGCCGGCGGCATTCGTCGCGATGATCGCCCAGCGATACATGCACGACTACGGCGCCACCAGTGCGGATTTCGGCCGGATCGCGGTCGTCGATCGCAAACACGCCGCGGTCAATCCCGACGCCTTCTTCTACGAGAAGCCGATCACTCTCGAGGATCATCAGAACTCGCGGTACATCGCCGAGCCGTTGCATCTGCTCGACTGCTGCCAGGAGTCCGATGGCGGTGTCGCACTGGTGATCGTGTCGGCCGAGCGTGCCAAGGATCTGCCGAACCGGCCCGCCGTGATCTCCGCGGCGGCGGCCGGCTCCGCGGCGGACCAGTACATCATGACCAGCTACTACCGCGACGAGCTGGCGTCGTTGCCCGAGATGGGTCTCGTCGGACGCCAGCTCTGGTCGCAGTCCGGCCTCGGTCCCGAGGACATGGACATGGCCGTCCTCTACGACCACTTCACGCCGTACACGCTGCTCCAGCTCGAAGAGCTGGGCTTCTGCGGACGCGGTGAGGCCAAGGACCTCGTTCGGGAGCCCGGGGCCCTGGAGGTGGGTGGCCGGCTGCCGCTCAACACCCACGGCGGCCAGCTCGGCGAGGCCTACATCCACGGCATGAACGGCATCGCCGAAGCCGTCCGCCAGCTCCGGGGCACCTCGGTCAATCAGGTCGACGGCGCCGAGAAGGTCGTCGTCACCGCCGGAACCGGAGTCCCCACAAGTGGATTGGTGCTGACCGCATGAGCGCCGATCCGAGCACCGAATCACGACTACTTCCGCAACAAGGAGAGCGCACGATGAAGTTCAACCTCGCCGATGTCTTCGAGACGGTCGCCGATTCGGTGCCCGAGCGGATCGCGCTCAGCTACCAGGGTCGCCAGATCAGCTACGGCGAACTCGACCGGCTCTCCAACCAGGTGGCACACCTGTTCGCGGGCGCCGGGATCGGCGCCTTCGACAATGTGGCCCTGTTCCTCAAGAACAGCGTCGAGCACGTCACCAGCCTGCTCGGTCTGCTGAAGGTCCGCGCCGTGCCGGTCAACATCAACTACCGGTACACCAACGCCGAACTCCAGTACATCTTCGACAACTCCGATTCGCGTGCGATCGTCGTCGAACTCCCCGAACATCAGCGCAGCGTCGCCGAGCTGCTCGCCGAGACCCCGACTGTCCGAACGGTGTTCGTGATCGGTGACGTTCTCGAAGAACTGACCGCTGCCGCCGCCGACCTGCCCGACGGCCGCACGGTGGAGATCGTGTCCTTCGCCGACGCGGAGTCCAAGCCGGACAACCGGGACTTCGAACCGCGCAACGGCGAAGAGCTGTACCTGCTCTACACCGGTGGCACCACCGGCTACCCCAAGGGCGTCATGTGGCAGCACGACGACTTCTTCCGCAAGCCGCTCTCCGGTGGTAATCCCTACGGTGATCCCCGCAAGGACCTCGAGGAGATCGGCACGGCGGTCAAGGATTTCCCGTCCATCGCCTTCCTGCTGGCGGCCCCGCTCATGCACGGTGCGGCGTCGTACTCGCTGTTCACGTTCTTCACCCTCGGCGGTCGCCTGGTCATCCAGCGCGACTTCGACCCGGCGGCCATCGTCACCGAGGTCGAGAAGGAGAAGGTCAACATCGTCCTCATCGTGGGCGACGCCATGGGCATGCCGCTCGTGGAAGAACTGGAGAAGCGCAAGGACGACGTGGACCTGTCGTCGATGTTCTCCATCACCTCCGGTGGCGCCATCTGGTCGCAGCACGTGCGCGACCGCATGCTCGCCGTGAAGCCGGATCTGGTGCTGCGCGACAACTTCGGTGCGTCGGAGTCGGGCAACGACGGCGAGATCATGATGGACGACAACGGCAACCTGAAGGTGCCGCCGACCGATCGCATGATGGTCGTCGACGAGCGGCTCAACAAGATCGAGCCGGGGTCGGGCGACGTCGGCTACATCGCGCGCATCGGCAACGTGCCCCTCGGCTACTACAAGGACGAGGAGAAGACCGCGAAGACCTTCCCGACACTGCCGGATGGCACCCGGATCTCGATCCTGGGGGACATGGGAACCGTCGAGGCCGACGGCTCGATCGTCTTCCTCGGCCGCGGCTCGCAGTGCATCAACACCGGTGGCGAGAAGGTCTACGCCGAAGAGGTCGAGGCCACGCTGCACGCGCATCCGGCGATCGCCGACGCGCTCGTGGTCCCGGTGCCCGACGAGAAGTACGGCCAGCGGGTCGCCGCGGTGATCGCGCTGGCGGAGGGTGCCGAAGAACCGTCGCTCGAGGCGATCCAGGATCACTGCCGCGAAACCCTCGCCCGCTACAAGGTCCCGCGCACCGTGGTCTTCGTCGACGAGGTCAAGCGCACCCCGGCGGGCAAGGCCGACTACCGCTGGGCCAAGGCGGAGGCGGCCAAGGAGAGCACCCCGGTCTGACCCGCTCCGCAAACCCACCCTTTTTCGGCAAACGCACCCCCTGCTCAGGGGGTGCGTTTGCCGATTAGTGGTGGATTTGTGGGGGGCTCAGGTGAGCTGCAAAGACACCCACAGCGCGAGCACCGCGACACCCAGCGTCGCCGGGACGGTGATCGCTCCGAGCCGCAGGTACTCCCGCGAGGTCGGGGCGGCGACGTCCCGGTGCATGATCTCTCGCCACAGCAGGTTGGCCAGTGATCCGAAGTAGGCCAGGTTCGGGCCGATGTTCACGCCGAGGAGCATCGCCAGGACCAGGCCGGGATCGTGTGCCACCAGCGGGATCAGCAGCAGCGTTGCCGGGAGGTTGTTGACCAGGTTCGCGAGGACAGCGGCGAGTACGGCGACCAGCAGGATGCCGAGCAGCGTCGACGACGACGGGATGAGTCCGCCGATCCAGTCGCCGAGCGGGCCGTCGCGTACCGGGAGGATGACGACGCCGAGCGTGGCGACGAACCCCAGGAACGGGATGTTCACCGCGGTGATCGTGTTGCGCAGCGTGGCGGCCGGGGAGCGGAACAGCGCGGGCAGCGTGAACAACACGGCGCCCACCCCGGCGACCGCGGCGAGCGGCACTCCGAACGGCTCGGCCACGACGAACGCGACGAGCAGCACGGCCAGCCCCATCAGCAGCACCGTCGGGCGCCGAGCCTGCGGTTGGGGTTCACGGCTCGCCGCTTCGGGTGTGGGACTCCGCAACTCGCCGGCGAAGTACCACCGGAAGATCAGGTATTCGACGACGATCGCGGCGATCCACGGGGCCAGCATCACGCCGGTGAAACCGAGGAAGCCGAGACCGGTGGCCGAGAACGCCAGCAGGTTCGTCAGGTTGGAGACCGGTAGCAGGGTCGACGCGGTGTTGGCCAGATGAGCGCTCGAGAACGCGATCGGCGTGACCCGCGCACCGATGTGCCTGGCGGTCGCGACGGCGACCGGCGTCAGCAACACGATCGTCGTATCGAGGCTGAGGATGGCCGTGGTCACCGCCGCGGCGACGAACACGATGCGCAGCAGACGACGCGGTGAGGATCGGCTCCATCCGGCGAGGACCGTCCCGACCCAGGTGAAGACGCCTTCCCGGGCGCAGACATCCGCGACGACCAGCATCGCGGCGAGGAAGCCGATGGTCGGGGCCATGGTGGTGACCTCGGCGGCCGCGGCGCCGAGGTCCGTCAGGCCGAGCAGGATGAGCAGTGCCGCCACCGGTGCGGCCACCACGACCGCCGGGACACGCTGCGCGCCAAGGGTTGCGATGATCACCACCACGAGGGCAGCGATGCCGGTGAGGCAGCCGGCGATGCTGTCCACGGTGAGCACCGCAGACAGGTTACGCGATCAGTCGCGGGCGAACGTGTCGTCGAGATCGGGACCGCGGTCACCGGTGCGGACGATGATGACGGGGCCTTCGACGACGCGGCGTGGCGTCAGCCAGAACAGAACTGCGGAACTCACGAGCATGATGCCGCCGAGAATCAGTGACGCCTGCTCCATCGGTGCGTCGAAAGCGGCCCGGCTGCCGTCGGCGATCTTCTGCGCGAGTTCCGCGGACTGTGCGGAGAGCTTGTCGACGACGACGGTGGCCTCGGCGAGAGACCGCTCGATGAGAGTGCCTGCTTGTTCGGCCTGGGCGATGGTGGCCTGCCCGCCCGTGGGATCACCCGCGGCGATCTGCTGTTGTCCGGCTGCGGTGAGCTGCTCGCGGGCGAGGTCGGCCGTGGGCCCGATCCTCGACTCGTATCCCGCGGCGACCATGGACCCGGCGATCGCGATGCCGATGGCCGCCCCGATCTCGCGGGCGGTGTCGTTGATCGCCGACCCGACGCCCTGATTGTCCAGCGGGGTGTTCGACATGATGGCGGTGGTGGCCGGCGCCGATGCGAGGCCGATCCCGATCGCGATCACCGCCAGGATCGCGGCCAGCGTCCAATAGTTGTCTACCGGGATCAGACCCAGCGCAATCAGGCCGGCACCCGACAGCAGTGCGCCGGCCGCGATCACGTACTTGAGCGAATCCAGTCGCACCGCCACCCAGTTCGACAGCAGTGAGAACACTCCGACGCCGGCGACGAACGGCATCAGCGCGACCGCCGACTGCAGCGGCGAGTAACCGAACACCAACTGCAGTAACTGCAGGACCAGGTAGAACATGCCGAACGAGGCCAGGAACTGCACGGCCACCGACAGCGAGCCCGATCCGAATGCCCGGTTGCCGAGCAGACGCACGTCGAAGAGCGGTGAGGCCGAACGCAGTTCGACGAACACGAAGAGTGCGGCGAGGAGGATGCCGCCGACCAGGCAGATGAGGACGAGAGGATCGGCCCACCCGCGGTGTGGGGCCTCCAGGAGGCCGAACACGACGCCGGCGATCGCCAGGACCGAGCACAGGCTGCCGGGGATGTCGAAGCGTCCGGGATCGCTGTCCTTCGACGATCCGATGGTGAAGCAGAGGAGAACGGCCACCGCGGACGAGGCGGCGAAGGTGATGAAGATCGAATGCCAGGAGAAGAACTCGAGGAGCACACCGGTCACGAGGAAGCCGGCGATCGCACCGCCGCCGGCGACGGCCGACCAGATGCTGATCCCGACGGCCCGCTGGCCGTCGGGCATCCCGGAGGTGATGAGCGACAAGGTCGTCGGCATGATCAGGGCGGCGGCCGCACCGGCGAGGCAGCGCGTGATGATCAGTTGGGTCGGCCCGTCGACCCAGATCGCGGCCAGTGATGCCAACCCGAAGAACACCAACCCGACGATGAGGACCTCGCGACGACCGAAACGGTCACCGATCGCCCCGGCCGGCAACAGCAACGCGGCGAGGGCGAGGGTGTAACCGTCGATGATCCAGGTCATCTCGGCCGAATCGGCACCGGTGTCGATGGCGATGTCGGGGAGGGCGGTGTTGAGGGCCGCCATCGCGGCGACCACCATGCTCACCGACAGACACGAGACGAGGACGAGCCAGGCGGAGCGTGCGTCCATCCGGATGTAGTTCGGCAATCTCATGATCCGCCCCCGATTTCAGTGTCTGGCTCGTAGGATTGCAGGGTTGCCGATTTCCGTGTTGCGGTTTCGTTATCGCGACACGCGTGGGGTGAACCACCGCAACGTGGGTAACTTGTGACACATTTATCACTGCAGTACCTGAGGCTGTAAAGGTCGATGTTGGCCCCGGACAATCGAAAGTGGTGACAGGTCATGGCCTCACCCCACATCGCGTCGAACTCCGTCGCGTCCGCCGCTGCAGTACCCAGTACCGGCGCGACCCCGATCGCTTCCACGAACACCACCGATGTCTCGCCTGCGCGCCTCCACGTCTGGCGTGTGCTGTCGATGCTGGCGGCGCTCATCGGCGTCATCGTGACGCTCGTCGTCATCGCGTCGTCGGCGGGGTGACCGCCCACGACGCGTGACGGGGGGTCTACCCCG